>USDI01000162.1 GCA_900553305.1 uncultured Lachnospiraceae bacterium | reverse complement strand
TCCCTGTTTTCCACTGTTATTGTCATGGCTGTGATATTATTGTTAAGTGTACATTTTACGGAAGAGAAGCGTTCTGAAGCTGCAGAGGTAGTATCCTCTGCAAAATTGGTACTTCCGATGGAAATGGCAGATGAGAACGGTTTTTTTGCATGTCTTTATCAGGGAAAGAAGCCGCAGCACTATGAATATGAAATTATTGATGCCGAAGGGAACAGCAGAATGATTAAGGATGCCTATGCATTCGCACCGGTATCCTTATCCGAAAAGGATGCTGTACGTTTTACTTCAGGTATTCATTATACCATTTATGAACATTTGGGAGCACATCCTTGTACGAGAAACGGTGTTGCCGGAACACAGTTTGCGGTGTGGGCGCCGAATGCGGTCCGTGTCAGTGTCGTTGGAGATTTTAACAATTGGGACGGGCGCATTTATCCCATGATAAAGGATGGTACAACCGGTATTTTTGAACTGTTTATACCGGATGTTCAGGCAGGCGACTGTTATAAATATGAAATCAGGAAAAAGGGCGGTCTGACCGTTTTAAAAGCAGATCCTTATGCATTCCGCCAGCAGCTTCGTCCGGATACGGCTTCCATCGTGGAAGATTCTCATTACAGCTATCAGGATGCAGAATGGATGAAGAATCGGAAGAAATATGCCGAAAAGAATGTGCCCATCAGTGTTTACGAATTATATCTGGGCTCCTTCCGTCATGGAGAGGATGGAAAAGAAAGCTTATCCTACCGTGAACTGGCGCCTCTTGTTGCAGAATATGCAAAGGAAATGGGCTATACACATGTGGAGCTGATGCCGGTGATGGAGCATCCCCTGGATGCATCCTGGGGTTATCAGGTGATTGGTTATTATGCACCGACCGCGCGCTACGGAACACCGGATGACTTCCGGTACTTCGTGGATACGCTTCATCAGGCGGGCATCGGTGTG
Organism: uncultured Lachnospiraceae bacterium; assembly: GCA_900553305.1. GTDB lineage: Bacteria > Bacillota > Clostridia > Lachnospirales > Lachnospiraceae > Suilimivivens. The sequence goes on along the minus strand of USDI01000162.1, from coordinate 4,471 downwards.
ATTCTGGACTGGGTTCCGGCACATTTCCCGAGAGATACCTATGGACTTGCCGAGTTTGACGGAACCTGTCTCTATGAGCATGCGGATCCCCGGAAGGGAAGTCATCCGCACTGGGGAACATTGATTTATAATTACGGACGCCCGGAAGTATCCAACTATCTGATTGCAAATGCGTTATACTGGGCAGAGCAGTTCCATGCCGATGGAATCCGTATGGATGCGGTTGCTTCCATGTTATATCTGGATTATGGACGTAAAGACGGCGAATGGGTTGCCAATATTTATGGCGGCAACGAGAATCTGGAAGCGATTGAAATGATCAAGCATCTGAATTCCATTATGAAAAAGCGGAATCCGGATGTGTTGATGATTGCCGAAGAATCGACCGCATGGCCGAAGGTAACGGGTGCCCTGGATGACGAAGGCCTTGGCTTTGACCTTAAGTGGAATATGGGCTTTATGAATGACTACCTGTCCTATATCGGCTATGATCCGTACTTCCGTGCACATCATCATAATGAATTGACTTTCAGCATGATTTACGCCTACAGTGAGAACTTTATGCTGCCGTTTTCCCATGATGAGGTCGTACATGGGAAGTCTTCCATGATCGGCAAGATGCCGGGCACGATCGAGGATAAATTTGCAAACCTGCGGCTGACCTATGGCTACGTGATGACCCATCCGGGCAAGAAGCTCCTGTTCATGGGACAGGACATTGCCGAGTTCCAGGAGTTTGATGAAACCAGACAGACCAAATGGGAGCTGTTAAAAGAGCCTGCACATAAAGGAATCCATCATCTGGTGCGTGACCTGAACAACCTGTATCAGGAGCTTCCGGCTCTTTATGAGAAGGATACGGAAGCGGACGGCTTCCAGTGGATTAACTGCATTTCTCCCGAGAAGTGCATGCTTTCCTATATGAGAAAGGCTGCAAAGCCGGAGCAGACTCTTATTGTTGTTGCAAACTTTGCCAATATCGAGCAGGAGTTCTGCATCGGAGCTCCGATGGCTGGCAAATATAAAGAAATCCTGAACACGGATGATAAGGCTTACGGTGGTAAGAGCCGTGTAAACAGCCGGGCCATTCCTGTGAACGAAGAGGAATACGATGGGCAGCCCTATTCCTTTACCATGAAGGCAGCACCGCTTTCTTTGAGCATTTTCAAGTTTGTTGCCTATACCGCGAAGGAAAAGCAGCAGATCGAGAACCGTAAAGCGGAAACGAAAGCGATCCGTCTGGCACAGGAAGCCGGGCAGCGTGCTAAAGAGGCCGAGGCTGAAGCCGAAGAACTGACCTTGCGTGCAAAAGAATTAAAGAAGCAGGCCGAAGAAATCATGCAGCAGGCACAGAAAGCCTTAGAACGTGCGAAAGAAGAAGAGAAGATTGCTTCGATTGAATGGAAAAAGGCAGAAGAGGCTGCAAAGAAAGCAAAATAAATTCTGGAAGGAAATGAGATATGGATACCAATATTGCCGAGATATCAGACATTACCGATATTGATCTTTCTCCCGGAGTGATTCAGAAGTTTTTGGATGAATTACCGGATAAATTGCTTCGCTTTGGCGTGAAACTGTTGATTGCAATCCTGGTTCTGGTCGTGGGACTGCAGCTTATTAAACTGATCCGCAAAATTCTGCGTAAATCTTTACAGAGAGCCAATGTGGATCAGGGAATTATTCATTTTACCGATTCACTGTTAAAGGCAATCCTTATGTTTTTCCTCTTTGTGACAGTGATTGCCACCTGCGGCGTAGAGATCAGCAGCTTTCTTGCCGTATTGGGATCGGTCAGTGTGGCAATTGGTTTTGCCTGGCAGGGGAGTCTTAGTAATCTGGCCGGAGGAATGTTGATTCTGATCCTAAAGCCCTTCGTTGTCGGGGAACGGATTTCCGATGAGAACGGCAACGATGGAGTGGTAAAAGAGCTGGATATTTTTTACACGAAAATCATTACGGCAGATCAAAGAATGATCGTGCTGCCGAACGGACCGCTTGCGAATGGGTCCATCACGAACTATACGAGATGTCCGGAGCACCGGATTGATATTCCGGTTGGGATCAGTTACGATGCCGATATCAGGAAAGCACGGGAGGTACTTCTTGATCTACTCGAACATACGGATAAGATCCTGCAGGAAAAGGATAAACAGGTTATTGTAGATTCTCTGGGAGACAGCAGCGTGAATCTCATTGTCCGCTGCTTTGTAAAGACCGAAGATTTTTATGAACGGAAGGCATACCTGACGGAGCACATCAAGCTTACACTGGATGAGGCCGGAATCTCCATTCCGTTTCCGCAGATGGACATCCATCTTTCAGAAAAAGCGTAAAAACACTTGCAAAATATTCATTCCATGTATATAATAATTTTTGTTCGTGTATTGCTACCGTGGCTCAGTCGGTAGAGCAGCTGATTCGTAATCAGCAGGTCAGGGGTTCGAATCCCCTCGTTGGCTCCATCGGGGCGTAGCGCAGCTTGGTAGCGCGTTTGGTTCGGGACCAAAAGGTCGCGTGTTCAAATCACGTCGCCCCGACCAAAATAAGGTAGTAGATTTTGATAGAAAGTCTACTACTTTTTTTCTATGCAAAAATCCCTTGATTTCAAGGGATTTTGAGCCTTCACCCTATAAAGCAACCCGTCCTGAAGTCATTTCGGGGACGGGTTTTTCTTGTTTTCGGCGGTCGTTGCGTGGTGACTTAAAAAGTAAAGGTTTGCTTTATGGGGTATGGGTTTGCTTCGTGGGTTTAATCACCCTCAATCAGCAAGTCTGTGTCCTCATTAAACTCTGCAGTTAACGAACCATAGAACATTTCGTATTCTCCCCGTTTGACTCCCCATAGTAGAATCCCCGGATGGGGGTGGCATACTTTATATCCTCCATGGTACATGATACCCATGTTTTTTGAGTGTATAAATATATAGGGCGTCGCACTGTCCATACACACTATAGTCACAAAAGAATTAACCACGGCAGGAGCCGAGGAGAGCGAAGCGGGCGGTGTAAACTGCTCGTTTTCTCTTTTTTGAAAGATAGTCATTGACCTCTCTTATCTGTGATGTTATCATAAAAAAAAGGAGAGATGCTAACTATGACAGCCAGCATGCGTTTACGGTAAGTTCACAGCAAAGCAAATGATACCCAGTAATAATTGGGCTGTTTTGTTGTGCTTGCGTGTAAATGCTATGTGTTGGCGTTTTCTTTTCTCTTGATTTCGCCCTATACATGGCGTATTTCCCGTAGGCATAGCAGACGAGCGGTTTTGAAACAAGGGCAGTTTGCTTTTTCTATGTCCAAAATACCGTGAATAAGGAGAAAACAATATGGAGAAACGAAGCTGGAAACGCACATTTTTTACGATACAGTCAGGTCAGGCGATTTCGCTCATCACGAGCAGCGCCCTGCAAATGGCGCTCATATTCTATCTGACCGAAAAAACAAACTCATCCATGACCTTGGCTTTGGCTACACTTGTCGGATTTCTGCCTCAAGGCGTACTTGGGCTTTTCATCGGTGGATGGATAGACCGCCACAGCCGCAAGCGAATAATGATAGGCGCCGATCTGTTCATTGCCGCAGTAAGCGCATTGCTGGCTGTCATTTCAGCCTTTTTGGATCCTCCCGTTTGGGTAGTTTTAGCCATACTGTTCTTGCGGAGCATAGGCAGCGCATTTCACACCCCCTCGATTAACGCAGTCACACCACTCATCGTACCCACCGACAAGCTGGCAAAGTGCACGGGATACATCCAATCTCTGCAATCCGTGAGCAGCATTGTCAGCCCTGCTTTGGGTGCGCTGCTGTATGCACAATGTACGCTTACAGAGATAATCGCCTTAGATGTTGTGGGTGCTGTTATCGCCAGTATAGCGGTTATGCTGGTGAAAATCCCGAATATCGATGTCGCAAATATTCCCCAAAGCGAGGGGGTTCTTGCAGGAGCTAAGGAGGCATACCGTATTTTGGCTCAGCAGAAAGGTCTGCTGACGCTTCTTTGGATGGGAGCCTTGTATATGTTTGCCTATATGCCCATCAACGCCCTGTTTCCTCTCATCAGCATGAATCATTTTGGCGGAACAACTTGGCACGTTGCAATGTCTGAATCGGTATTTGCAGCGGGGATGCTGCTCGGCGGCATCGTGCTTGGTGTATGGGGAGGCTTTCAAAGAAAAACAACAACGGTGCTTTTGTCCATTGCGGTCATGGGGATTGCATTGCTCATTGCCGGCGTTTTACCCGCATCAGGTTTCATTGCCTTTGTGGTCTGTTGTGCGATCATGGGCTTTTCTGCTCCGTTCTACGGTGTACAGACCGCCATATACCAAGAGATGGTCAGACCCGAATATCTTGGGCGTGTTTTCTCCCTTTCGCTCAGCACCATGTCGCTCGCCATGCCTTTGGGTTTGATTGCGGCAGGATGCTTTGCGGATATGACAGGTGTTGAAACATGGTTTGCAATATCGGGGATT
>USDI01000161.1 GCA_900553305.1 uncultured Lachnospiraceae bacterium | reverse complement strand
ACGCATACATCCCCCATTGACACAGTTGCAAAAACAGCTCATTACTCATCGACTACATTCCTCTTCTTTCAACATTTTCATAAATCATCTGTATCATTTCCTCCGCCTTTTCTTCGCAATGATTGTCAAGCAGATCATAAATAACCTGTAATTGATTTGCATATTCATGGCGGAGCATACGAATCTCTTCCATATGTCTGTTAATATCATCATAATATCTCAATTCCAGTTCCCGCTGCTGATACAGACGGCTCAGCTTTCTTTCACTCTCCACCTTTTTAACCATTCGATTTACTAAATATATGGTTCCGATTTCCAGAACAAATCCCAATGTAAAGAACAATAATCCTGTATATACCTTCTGTTCCGTCAATTCCTCACTCTGGCTGTAATAAATAATATACCTCCCGCAGTGGAAAACGCTCTACATGGCGCTCCAGCTCCTCGTCCGTTGTCAACTCACAGCTTGTTCCCGTGAGCTGTCTCCCGCTTCCTTCGGCAAATGCCCGGATATCATCAATCTGAGGTGTCACTTTGACACACTCAATAATGACCTTTTCCGCTTCCTTCGAAACAATTTTCCTGATTTCAACCCTCATAAGTCATACTCTTTTCTTCTCCGGAAACTTCTTATTCCATTTCCATACCATCCGGCATTTCAAATCGCGAAGCATCCTTCAAGTAGTAATTATAATAATTTAATACCATTTCATTAATATTCGCAAGACATTTCCAGGCATCCGTTTTCCCCGTACCAAGCAGCCTTGCACCCAATGGGGATGCAACTGCCAGATCACAGAAATTCATATGTCCGGCATCCTCAATCACGATCTCCCTGAAATCCTCTGCATGATCTCCCACATAAAAGTTCACATACTGCTCCTTCGTACCAGACTTTGCAAGTTCATAAACCTGCCTTGAGTTTACATCCAGAAGCGGCAGGGGATAAGATGCCTCACAATAGGTATGCTTTCCATCTGCATATCCCTGATACTCACCAAGCATCGTTCCTTCCAGATCAATCACCGCCGAAATATCATCACGCTGTCTTCCGACTGCAACAACCGCTGCCCCTCCAAGGGAATGCCCAAACAGCCCGATCTTTTCCGGATCAATACGGTCAAAGGGGGCTTCGGCCTGTTCTTCTGTGCGGCTTAAAATGGTATCCAGCACAAGGTTAATGTCTCCGGTACGCACCGCCAGCCATTCCTTCTGCAGCTCATAAACCTCAGCCTCATGCGCCGGATCGTCCGAACCGTTATCGGTCATCACATTACTCATAAATTCCGGATCCACGGTCGTGATCTTTCCATTGATATCCTTTACAAATGCGGCCTGATAGGGATGTGCAACGGCTGCCACCACATAGCCGTTCGAGGCAAGATTCATACAGGTTGATGCATTGCTTTCAAGCACACCGCCTGCTCCATGGGAAAACACAATAAGCGGATAGGTTCCTTCCTCCTCCGGATACCAGATTTCAAGCGTCACTGCCCGTTTTTTCCCCGTATCCGAATAGGTCTCCAAACGGTTCTCATCCACCCAGGTATAAATCGTACCTGACACCTTATGTTCTCCCGTAACAGGAAGCGGCTTAAACTGTGGTGCCAGAATGGCGGGAAACAACGCAATCAAAAATAACAGCATCGTTCCCGATACGCGTAAGAGCTGGCGTGGAATTGTAAGCGATTTTTCCGGTAATTCTTTTTCATCTGTTTCACCTGTTTCATCTGATTGTCCATTATGCCGCCTCTTCTTGCGCCTGCTTCCTGCACGCCACCTGAAAAACAACAGCACTCCCTGCAAAAGCAGAAGTACGATCAGCATTCCGTAACGTGCCACGCCTTCCAATACCCCACACAACAGTAAAATCTCCAACGCGGCAGCCAGCCCCAGACGCCAGATCATCTTTTCCCTGTTGTGCCGATCCTGTGCCTTTACATTCCATGCTGTAAAAACAAGCTCTCCCACAAATAAAACAGCCAATAAAATTATGGTTATCATTTCTCTTCTCCTTTAGTCAAATAAGGTTCTTTTCGTCTTCTGAAAGAAACAATACCATATTCCGGACATAAAAATACCACGCAGACGCCAAGTTGCAATCTGCGTGGATAAGTTGCATTTCAGGCTGCCGTACTATAGCGGATAATAATCATTTCAAGCCCGATGTTGTCGCTGATTTTTCCTGTTTTAATGGCTTCCTCCGTAGAAACACATTCTTCCAGAGCCTGCCGGATCATGCTTTTACTGAAATGGGAAGCCTGCGTCACATATTTCCCGGCAATGAAGCCCGGGAGTCCGATTTTCTCACCGATTGCTTTGTTTCCGTAGCCTTTCTTTACCAGCTCCTTTACCTGCAAAAGAAGATTAAACTGTCTCGCAATCAGGAACAGAATCCGCATGGGGGGCTCCTTTAATGCAATCAGCTCATAGTAAAGCTCCAGTGCCTTTTTCTGATTCTTATTGGCAATCGCCTCGACCATATCAAAAATGTGGCTCGTGATTCGTTTGGTACAGATGGCTTCCACATCCTGCTCCGTAATCACATCCTTATCAAGGCAGTAGCAGAATAGCTTCTCGCATTCCTTGTGAATGTTCTCCATGTCCGTTCCGGTCTTTTCCAGAAGCAGGTTCAGGGTACGCTCCGAAATATTCTTGTTCTCCTTCTTGATCATCTGGAGAATCCAACGTTTCAACGTTGTTTCATCCTGCGTGGCAAACTCCACTGTGCAGCCATTCGCCTGCACAGCTTTAAACAACTTGCTTCGTTTATCCACTTCGGTCTCCACGAAAAGGAAATTCACGCTTTCCGCAGGACTTTTCAGATACTCTGCCATCTGCTCTCCACCCGACTTAAACAGTCCGCTGTTTTCAATCAGAATCAGTCTCCTGTCCGCAAAAAACGGCATCGTCTCTGCCTGATCAATTACCTCGCCCACCGTAAAGTCCTTGCCTTCATAATAACTGAAGTTCATGGTATCATCGCCAATCATCGCTTCCTTCAGCTTGTCCTTATACTGTTTGCGTAAGTAAGTCTCCTGCCCGTAAAGCAGATATATTTTTTTGAAATCTCCGGACTTTAAGTCCTGAATCAATCGCTGCATGTATTCTCCTGTCTGCTGGTCTTCCCATATACTTCTATTTTATTTTTAACATGACTGCACATAATTCTGCAATGCCTTCTCAACTACTGCATTCAACGTCTCGCCATTCATTTCTGAAATTCGCACAAGTTCCCTATGAAGCTTAGGCTGTATCCGTACATTGAATACTCCCTTATAAACCTTGCACGGTTCCTTTCCAACCTCTTTGCAAAATTCCAGATAATCATCCACCGCCTGATGAAACTCCTGTTCAATATTTTCCACCTGATCGCTGGAAAAATCTACATAATCATCAATTCCATTGATGACACCTCGTAATTTCCTGGCATGTGCATCATAACGTATTAATGTGTAGTAACCCTTATACTCCAAAACATTATCTTTCATTACAATTCTCCCATTTTTGCTTTTTCATATTTGCTCTTATAGTACCTTTCCATGTAACTATATGATAGTTACATTTTATTTCTTTTTCTTGAATTTGTCAATTGAATCTATCCGTAATTAAGATTTTCTATTAATCTGCAATATACCCTCTCACTTTCACACGACTCTCTCCATCGACCGTCACGGTGATCGCCCCATAATCCTTCGTGCAAAACCATGGAACATCTGCCTTTTCAAGGCGTTCCAGGGTTTCTTCATGGGGATGTCCGTAACGGTTTCCTTTCCCACAGGAAATAATGGCAAGCTTTGGATTGGCCGCTTCTAAAAATTCTTCTGAAGTGGAATTCTTCGATCCATGATGCGCAACCTTGAGTATGGTCAATTCTGTCTCCGCATGATCTGTCACTCCCGGTTCCTTCTGATCTCGCAGTTCCTGTGTCAGATGCTCCTCACCTGCTCCCTGCACATCACCTGTAAGAAGCATGGAAAATTCCTTATAAGTCACAAGCAGTACCATGGAAGTTTCATTAAGGTCTTCTGCCCGGTAACCCTTTGCCGGATGTAAACACTGAAACAGCAATTCACCATCCTGAAACTGCTGTCCTTCATGCAGGTATTGAACGGCAATTCCATTCTGCTGTGCCAGTTCGAGCAGTTCTCCATATCCTTCACTGCGGCACTCGTCTGCAAGATCCGGAATCACCAGATTCTCCACCCTGATTCCTTCAAGCTCTGCCTGCTCCAGTAACTCCGCAATTCCATTGCAATGATCGCTGTCCGCATGGCTTACAAATACCGCTTTAACCCGTGATGCGCCCTGATATTTCAGAAAAGGAATCATCCTATACTTTCCGACTTTAGAAACCGAGAAGCTTCCTCCATCTGTCAGATAAGAATCTCCATTCTCCGTCTGCAGGAAAATACAGTCTCCCTGTCCGACATCCAGGAAAGTAACCTGTAATTCCGGTCGGAAACGCCAGGTAAGTATCACTACCCCAAGCAAGAGGAAGCCCCAGCAGATTCCCACCGGAATTCCATATGTTGAAATCCACTTTCCTCCATGACATGGCAGATCCTCTTGCAATATTCCTTTCGCGCAGTCACCTCGTCTGTGAATACAATCCTTCCGATACAGCACGGCCTTGCGTTTCGTCCGTCCCGAAGCTGCAACAATGATCAGCACAGCCACATATATCACCATCTGCCATCTTGCAGGACAGCCCGGCGTCCAGTAATGATAAGGAAGGCGCTCTGTAAACAGTGCCAGCTTTTCGTATACCATAAGGATTCCTGTAACCAGCCATGCCGCAGGGATACCAAGCCCTGTCCACAGGAATGCGGCAAGAATCATCACAATTCCTGCACCCATTAAAATACTCATCATGGGAAGTACAATGAAATTTAAGAACATCGAATAGACCGGAACCTGATAAAAGACTCCCAGGTACACCGGAAGCGTCACCGCCATCATGGCAATTCCTTCAAGCAGCTTTTTCCCCTTTCTGACATTGCCAAGAACCGGCAGAATCAGGGAAATTCCCAGAACACACAGGAAGGAAAACTGAAAGCCGCTGTGAAAAAGATAAAGCGGCTGCTCCACCAGCACCAGAACGGCAGCAACAGCAAGCGCCGTAATGCGGTCATAGGTTCTTCCGAGAATCTGTGCCAGCATTTGCAGCAGAAACATGACAATTGCCCGGATTGCCGAAACTGCAAAGCCGGTCATCATTCCATATAAAATAATAACAATGGAAGCCAGTATGGCACTTAATCTTATTTTTAATCCTGCTTTTCGTAAAAGCTGATAGAGTCCCATTCCAATCATGGAAATGTGAAGCCCCGAAATAGCGAGAATATGTGCAATGCCATTTCTCTGATAAAGCCCTTTGATTTCTTCGTCTAAAATTCCTTTTTCTCCAAGCAGCATGGTCTTCATTACCGAGGCCTCCTGTTCCGGTAACAACGCATCCATTTTACTGCCTGCTT
>USDI01000160.1 GCA_900553305.1 uncultured Lachnospiraceae bacterium | reverse complement strand
ATATCAATGTGAATCCCCTAATTCGGGAAAATCTACCGTATTCAACGGATTAACGGGTGCACATCAGCATGTCGGTAACTGGCCGGGCAAAACGGTAGAGCGTAAAGAGGGGAACTTTACATATCAGGGAGAAAGCTATCGCGTCATTGATCTGCCCGGCAGCTACAGTCTGTCAGCCGGATCGGAGGAAGAAAAAATTACGGCGAACTTTATCCGGTCGGGTGTTGCGGATCTGGTTGCGATTCTTGTAGACAGCTCCCAATTGGAACGTTCCTTATATATGTATGCAGATTATGTGGGAACGAATACGCCGGTAGTTTTAGTTCTGAATCTGATGGATGTTGCAGAAAAAAAGGGGATTCACATTGATATAAAGAAGCTCGGTGAACGGTTGGGAATTCCGGTGGTCGGCTTTGTGGCTTCGGAAGCAAAACGGTATCGTGAGCTGAAGCATCAGTTTGCAGATGCAATTCGTGAAGCAAAAGTTGCGGATTCTGCACAGCTGATGAAGTTTTATGAGAGGGATGCGGGGATTTCCTTTAAGGAGCTTGCAGAAAAGCAGAAGGAAGAAAGGCTTTTTACAAAGGAAAAGCTGGCAGTTTCTGAGCTGGAGAAGACGGATCGGGGACTGATGATTTCCGGAAAACACAAATATGAATATATCGACGAACTGCTGAAAGATGTTGTCAGCAGACCGGATCGGGAAGTTGGGTTAAAAGGGTTTGATAAAAAAGCATTAGGAAAGCATTCCGGAAAATGGATGGCAATCGGAATTATTGTAGTTGCACTTGCAGGAGCAATGGTTGTGGCCGCACCTGTCATGGGACTTGGCTTTGGGTTTGCCGGTGCGATCAGTGGACCGTTAGAAAAGCTGATGACAGCAATGAATGTCTGGAAACCTCTGGCAGAGCTGGTTTATGTAGTGATACCAAATGTTCTTGCATTTGCAATATCCATGGCGGGCTTTGTCCTTGGGGTGACCTTTATATTTGCAATCATTGAAGATGTAGGTTATATGGCGAGGATTTCGGTTGTCTTTAATTCTGTCATGGAGAAACTTGGCTTACAGGGGAAGAGTATCTGTTCCCTTCTTATGAGTATGGGATGTAATATGGCGGGTGTTGCGGGAAGCCGTGTCATCGACAATTCCGGGCAGCGGTTTCTGACGATGATTCTTGTATGGAGTATTCCGTGTGGCTCGACACTTTCCCTTGCACCGATGCTTGCAACAGTATTCTATGGTCCGGTGGGAGCTATGGTAATTGTTCTCCTCATGCTGCTTATCACTATTGGATCCCTGTTTCTGGTATCCAGAATTTATAAGGGAAAACTGATCAGCGAAGAGGATCAGGGCGGTATGATCATGGAGCTTCCCCCTTATCATAAACCCAAGTGGGGACATATTATCCGGACAACGCTGATGAAGGCGTGGGATATTTTCAGCAGGGCATCCCGTGTGATTACGTTGGTTTCGATTGTATTCTATCTGTTGTCCTATAACTGGTTTGGCGGAGAATACAGCATTTTGTCCAGAGTCGGACAGGTGATTGAGCCGGTAACAAACCAGTTTGGCATGACCTGGCAGATGTTCATGGCATATATTTCCTCCATGCTTACCAAGGAATCACTGCTTGGCGTTATCAACGCGCTATACAGCAACAGCGATATGGTCAATGCTGCATTTAATGCAAAATCTGTGGGAATGACCGAAGGAATGATTACGCTCTTACCGCAGGTAATTACAAAAGCACAGGCTCTTGGATTTATTATGGCCATTGTATTTAATGTGCCGTGTACGATGACCGTGGCAGCGACCTTCCGCGAAAACCATTCTAAGAAGTGGATCGGGCTTTCGGTTGCTTATTATCTGGTATTTTCTCTTGTGCTGGCATTTATTTTCTATCACATCGGATTACTCATCTGGCATTAAGCCGGGTACAGAAAGCAAGTTTTCTTTTTATATAAGATATGATAAAATGGCAGTAGTTAGATTTCACTAACTGCTGCCGTTTTATTATAAATAAAGAAAGATAATAAATCCAGGAGGAAAATAAATGAGTAACGAGAAAATGCATATTGAATCCAATACTGTTCAGGAGACATTAGTGATTCCGTTGTGGGGAAGAAAATATTGTTCGGAGATTTATCCTGAAATTTATCAGGACACGACGGCGAAGAAGATCATGGAAAAGCTGGATTATGATTTTTCCACGCTTGAGGCAAAGAAAAATAATATGATGTTCCGCTTTGGTTATCTGGAAGCGGCTGCAAGATATACGGATCTTGGAACAGAGGTAAGAGCTTATGTAAAGAGCCATCCGGCAGCAGCCATTGTAAATTTAGGCTGTGGTCTGGATTGCACCGCGGAAAACAATGCAACACCTGCCTGCAAAATTTATAACATTGACCGTCCCGATGTGATTGAGGTAAGAAATAAACTCATTCCACCCGCAGCAAATACAACCAATATTGGTTCGGACCTGAATGATACGAAGTGGTTTGAGGAAATTGATGACAGTAATGGCGTGATTTTCTTTGCAGCAGAGGTGTTCTATTATTTCCTTTCCAATGAAGTAAAGAAGCTGTTTACTGCTATGGCCAAAAGGTTCCCGGGTGGACGGCTTGTGTTTGATACGGCCAATAAATCTGCAGTTAAGATGATGCTGAAAACATGGGTGAAGACTGCAGGTATCACCGATATCAGCAAGTATTTTTACATCAATGACCTGAGTACGGATTTGCAGGTATGGCTTCCGGACACGAAGATATCTGCCAAAGGATATATGCTTGGCTATCACGACCTTAAAATCCCGTCAGTAAGTGGATTTTTTCGTATTTTGGCCAAAATCGGAGACGGTTTTATGAAAATGAGGATTGTGCAGATTAATTTTTAAACTATATAAAGACAATTGACACGCTCCTTTGAATTATATACAATACGTGAGACTGATCATATTAAAATGAGGTTTATCTATGAGTAAATCAGAAAAACAAATAGTGAAAGAAAGTGAACGTAACAGGAGGATTTTAGAAACAGCCTTTCGTATTTTTGTAGAAAGAAAGATTGAGCCGGTGAGCATGGGGGAAATTGCAGAAGCTGCCGGAATTGGCAGGGCAAGTCTTTTTCGGTATTATCCGAATAAACTGGAGCTTGTAATTGCGGTCTGTGCGAAGGAATGGAAGGAATACATGGACGAACTGGACAGGATAAGGCCGATCAGTTCTGTTGCAGAAATTCCGGCAATCGACAGACTCATCTTTACCATGGACGGTTACATTGATATGTACCAGAATCATAAGGATCTGCTCCGGTACAACGACAATTTTAACTATTATGTCAGTCATATGGGAGTAAAAAAGGACAACGAGCGCCTGACAGAATTTCACAATGCATTATACTCCGTCAATACGCGGCTTCATATGATGTATGAAAAGGCAAAAGCCGATCATACTTTTCGTACGGATATCCCGGAAGAAGAATTTTTCCGCATAACCGTACATACCATGATGGCAGCCTGCGAGTATTATGTAGAAGGTTTTATCTGGGGATCGGAAGAAAACAGGGATTATACACCGGAACTGCTTATATTAAAAGAAATGATACTTAATTATGTCAGAAGTTAAAGGATTTTAGTGAATATAGTAACAAATATGAGAGAGAGTATAGCACAGAGCGTGCCTGCTCTCCCTTTTATATTTTCAAAAAGACTAACCTTTTGAAAGCGTGAAAAATAATTATGCGTAAAACAAAAATAATGGTATGATGAATCTGATAAATCAGTACAAATGAGGTATTTACTTTGAAAGATGAGTTATTTTTAGTCGTTGAATTAATCGGTATTATTGCATTTTCGATTTCAGGAGCGGTAACGGCTTACCGCAAACAGATGGATCTGTTTGGAATTATGATTCTGGGAGCCTGCACGGCTCTTGGTGGAGGTGTTCTGCGCGATATGATGCTTGGAATTACCCCGCCGGCCATGTTTCAGAATCCGGTTTATGCGGTTGTCGCGGCAGCAGTTTCGGTCGTGGTATTTCTTCCGTGGGTACAAAAACTCCTTTCCGGGAACCGGGCATATGAGATTATCATGCTGATTATGGATTCTCTGGGGCTTGGTGTCTTTACGGTGATGGGAATTCAGACCGCACTTGCCAAAGATGAAACCTATGGTGCATTTCTGCTTGTAGCGGTCGGAGTTCTTACGGGAGTCGGAGGAGGAGTCCTGCGTGATGTCCTGGCGGGCGAACGACCCTATGTTTTTGTAAAACATTTCTACGCCTGTGCTTCGCTCTTTGGAGCATTGGCCATTGTGATTCTTAAGAATTATATCAGCCTTTTTCCATTGGAAACTTCCGAAACCGAAACAACGTTTTATAGAAAGTGATTCTAAATAGAGCAGTGATCAACAAAATCAAATAGAAAGATCTGAGGTACCTTCCGATGAACATGAATCAGCTTAAATATATTCTTACGGTTGCAAATTCTTCCTCTTTACGGGAAGCAGCAATGAAATTATATATTTCACAGCCGGCCCTTTCCTTAAGTATCAGCGAACTGGAAAATGAGCTTGGAATTGTGCTGTTTGAAAGAAGTAATCGTGGAATCGGGCTCACGGATGCCGGACGTGAATTTATTACCTATGCAAAAAAGGTGCTGGGGCAGTATCAAATTCTGGAGGATCGTTATTTGTCGCGCAATAAGGACAAAGAGCAGTTTTCCGTTTCCACACAGCATTACAATTTTGCTATCCGTTCGTTTACCAACGTGATCCGCAGGTTTGGACCGGATAAATATGTCTTTTCCATTCATGAAACGAAGACCAACGAAGTGCTTGAAAATGTCCGGGATCTGAAGAGTGAGGTCGGGATCGTTTCCTATTCGGGAGCGAACGAAGCCGTAATTAAAAAACTGTTCAAGGAGTTTCAATTAGAATTTGTCCCGCTGATGCAAAGAGAAACCTATGCTTATTTATGGAAAGAACACCCCTTTGCAGCCCGGAAGGAAATTTCCCTGGAAGAGCTGAAGGATTACCCCTGTATTGCGTTCGACCAGAGTGATGATAGTAACTTTTATCTTACCGAGGAAGCGATGTCGGATTATGACTTCGATAAAATGATTAAAACGGATGACCGTGCAACCACAATGGAAATCATGGCAGAGCTTCTTGGATATTCGGTCGGATGCGGAATGCTGTCCAGTGAAGATGCCATTTTGCAGGGACTTGTGTCGATTAAGCTGAAAGAAGAGGATCCGCTCACGATCGGTTATATTACCCGGAAGGGAAGCAGCCTGTCCAGATATGGAGAAGCTTATATTCAGGAGCTATTAAAGTATCGGGAGAGCATGTAGAGCACATAAAGAACTAAAATGAGGAGCAAGCCAAAGTTGTGGCTTGCTCCTCGCGCGATAAGAAGAACTTATCACGTGCAATTAAATCTATGAAATTTTCAACCTACCAATTCTGTAGTATGATAGGTAC
>USDI01000159.1 GCA_900553305.1 uncultured Lachnospiraceae bacterium | reverse complement strand
CAGAAAACACGATTGACGAACTGATCCCCTGTCAGGAACGGATGATAAACGGGGAATCACTTCTATATTATGATATTACCTCGCGCCAGAGCATTCAGAGCATCCTGGAAGCACAGCCCTTGCAGATGCGTCATTTACAGAAGCTGTTTTCGGGGCTTCGTACAATCAGCGAAATAATGGAGAAGTATTTGCTCAGTCCGGAGGATCTTTTGCTTCTGCCGGAATTTGTGTATATGGATATAGTGACATGGAAGTACAGCTTTATTTATTATCCGGAGAGGATCGGGGAGGAGAACACGTCTTTGCGTGATCTTAATGAGTTTTTTATGCAGCATATGGACTCCGAAAATATGCCGCTTGTTGAGGCGGTATATCAGATGGAGGATCTGCTGAACCGGCAGCAGTTTGTGCTGGATGAGCTGATTACCTGGTTTCAGGAAAATTATGATGAAGAACAGATGGAAGAGAGGACCCATGAACAGAATGAAGCAATGATGCAAAGCAACTGGAGCCCTAATATGCAGACACAGAATTCATACCGGAATCAGGGAAGTCAGAGCCGGGAAGTTCCGGTACAAAATGTAAGCTGGAATCGGGGCATGCAGGGAACAGCACAGGAGATGCCCTGGGATGAAAGGAAGAACAACAGAAGGACGCAGTGGAGGGGAAATGTAAATAGCAGAAGCAGGAATGAAGGGATACAAGAGCGACATATGGCAGAACCCTGGATGATGCAGGAGAAAGGACAGGAGCAGAAGGACAACCGGAATTCCGGGATCCGGGAGACAGCGATGCAGGATGTCCGATTTCCGGAACCGGAGGAGAAAAAGTCACTTTGGAGAAGGCTTGTGGAATGGGTTTTCCCGAACTCTAAAAATAATAAGAAAGAATATACTGCCGATTCATCCCGCTATGTCCGGTATCAGGACGTCACAGAACCGGAAAAGATTCCGCAGCCGGATGATTCCGGACATACCGTATTTATACCGTGGATAGAGAACAGTGATAATAAATTATACGGAATTGGGAAGAGCAACAAATATCATATCCCGTTACAAAAACTGCCAATCACAGTTGGAAAAATGGCAGGAGCAGTGGATCTTGTGTTAAATGATCAGAGTGTAAGCCGCCTTCATGCAAGAATATCAAGGGATGGAAACCGGTTCTTTATCACGGATCTCAATTCGACGAACGGAACCTTCCGGAACGGGATGCGCTTAGAACCAAATGCATCAGAAATCATTGAACCGGGAGATGAAATCGGTATCGGAAAGCTGAAATTTATTTACAGGTAGAAGCGACCGCTTAAGGAAACTCTGAATAAAGCAGCTGCCGAAACACTATTTCCGGATATTTTGATTAATCTTCTCAAAGTCCCTTCCTCCCAGGGTATTGTGGGTGAGAAGTCTTTTGTTGCTTCCCGCTGATGCATTTTTCCGGTATTGTCCAGGGGTACAGCCGTTATGCTGACGGAACTGTCTGCAGAAATGCTCTACATTATTATAACCACATTGCTCGGAAATGTCGCGGATGGAGTATTCGCTGTACTCTAATAAATCCTGTGCACGGCGCAGACGTCCTTCGATGACATTGTCCATGCAGGAGGAACCAAATTGGCGGTGATAGAGAGTCTGAAGATGACTGGGACTTAAGTGAAGCTTCGCAGCCATCATGTTTATATTCCATGGAAGCTGAGGATTATTGTAGATCATCTTATGCAATGCAACCAGCTCATGATCGTGAATACCCGGGGACTCATTCTGGGTTCCTTCTCTTAATTTGGAGAACAGAACCCGCAGCAGGTGAGTAATGTTTGCTTCGCTTTCAGAGGAGGAAAAGGCGGACTCCCAGGTTAGTAATTTAAAAAGCTGATGACAGTATTCCGGATCTGTTACGGGAAATGGGGTGTTTGTTAACGGAAACAGCTTCACGAAGGAGTGATCGGAACGAAAACGAATCCAGTCATTCCGGTATTCTTCACCGGCAGCACGGTAATAAATCCTGCTTCCTGGTGTATACAGAATAGCAGAATTGGCGGCTGCCCGCATTAGTCTTCCGTCTATGAGCAGCTCCGAGGGAGAGTCAAAAAGAAGCAGAAGATAGCCTGTAAAGCCATTCGGAACATCATATATAAAATCTGAGGGGTGAACGGCACTGTAGCCGACAAATTCAATTTCAGTCATCTGGAATCTCCACTCTGACACATCAGAGGATATATCAATTTTCTTATAGTATAAATCATTGGAAACTTTAGATCAATGCGATAGTATCAGATTAATATCAGAGAGCTGCGGATCGTGCAGCGGTCAGACATCTGATGTGTGACTGCATAGGAACATGATTTAGAAGAAGGAGATACCTTCATGGTGAATTTGAGTGGAGCAACAGAGAATGACAGAAAAAAGATCGTGATTACAAAGGATTCAAAGGCCTTTTTTCACAATAATGTAGATTATTGTGTGGGAACCGGAAGAATGGGACTTGCATTGACAGAAGAATATCAGGAGGAGCTGCGCCTGGTTCAAAAGGAAATCGGATTTAAGCATATCCGGGGACATGGATTATTCTGTGATGATATGGCGATCTTTCAGACCTATGAGGAGGATGGTAAGGTAAGGGTCGAGTACAACTATACTTATCTGGATAGAGTAATGGATGCCTATAAGAAGGTGGGGCTGAGACCTTTTCTTGAACTGGGTTTTATGCCTAAAAAGCTGGCAAGTGGAAGCCAGACTATCTTTTACTGGCAGGGAAATACCACCCCTCCAAAAGATTATGATATGTGGTGTGATATGGTGCATTCATTGCTGCGGCATCTGATGGGACGCTATGGAGAAGAGGAAGTTATTCAATGGCCCATTGAAGTATGGAATGAGCCCAATCTTTGCGGCTTCTGGGAAAATGCGGATATGCAGGAATATTTTAAGCTGTTCCATAGAACCTTTGATGCCATAAAGGAAGTGAATCCGGCATTCCGTGTAGGAGGCCCTGCTGTCTGTGGCGGAACGGATGAGAAATGGATTCAGGCATTTATGGAATATTGCCATGAGAATCACATACCTGTGGATTTCGTAACCAGACATCATTACACCATTGATCCGCCGGAATGTATTGGACATTATGCATATTCTGAACTGATGAAGGCAGAGGACGGCTTTGCCAATTTAAAAACAACCAGAGATATTATTGACAGCTTCCCGGAATATAAGGGTCTGCAGATTCATATCACGGAGTTCAACAGCTCCTATACTCCTCAGGGCGTCATTCATGATACAAACCTGAATGCGGCCTTTATAGCACAGCAGCTTTCCAGATTGGGAGATGTGAATGAATCCTATTCCTACTGGACATTTGGTGATGTGTTTGAAGAACTGGGAGTTCCCTTTACACCATTCCACGGCGGCTTTGGACTGGTTGCCAATGGCTGTATTACCAAGCCGACCTTCTGGACATTTGCTTTTTACAAAAAGCTTGAGGAAAGTGAGGCCAATTGTGTATATAAGGATGACAATATTGTCGTTTTGAAACGTGCAAACGGTGATTATCTTGGTATAGCCTGGAATATTGCCCGTAAAAGTACAGAACAGGGTAAAGAAAAAATGCTGTTGGAGTTTACATTTCCGGCTGAACAGGAGGAGTACTGCTTCCTGACTAAGACGGTAGATGAGGAAACATGTAATCCCTTGAAGGTATGGCATGATTTGGGAGAACCTGCCAATCTGAGTGAGGAACAGACGAAGCTGCTTCGGGAATCATCCAGACCTTTTGTAAAAACAGAGCGTAAAAAGCAGGAGGACGGAAATATCTGCGTAGAGCTTCCTGTAAACGAAAACGGTGTGGCTTATTTTGAACTGAATGCCGGAAAGGTGAATCCGGATCGAGGATATGACTATGATCGTGTGGTCAGCCTGAAGGCTTAAACTGGTACCCAGTAATTTGCTTTATGAAACAATGTACATGAATTAGGCTTGCAAAGGAGGATATCAAAGTGAAAAAACAAGCGTTTAACCCATATTTACCGTCCTGGGAGTATATTCCGGACGGAGAACCTTATGTTTTTGGCGATCGCGTATATGTTTACGGATCCCATGATTACTTTAACGGATATGTTTTCTGCATGGGAGACTATGTGTGCTGGTCAGCTCCGGTCGATGACCTGGGCAACTGGAGATATGAGGGTGTGATTTATCCTAAGACAGCCGATCCGCTGAACCCGGAAGGCAAAATGTGTCTGTATGCCCCGGATGTTACGGTGGGACCGGACGGAAGGTACTATCTTTATTACGTGCTGGACAAGGTTTCGGTAGTTTCAGTTGCTGTATGTGATACTCCGGCAGGAAAGTATGAATTTTATGGCTATGTTCATTATGAAGATGGCACACGTCTGGGCGAAAAGGAAGGTGATGAGCCCCAGTTTGACCCGGGGGTTCTGACGGAAGGAGATGTGACATATATTTATACCGGATTTTGCGGAAAAGGTGATAAATCCCGTACCGGAGCTATGGCTACGGTGCTGGGAGCAGATATGCTGACGATCAGGGAAGCTCCGGTGTTTGTGGCCCCCGGCTGTGAATATGGTGCCGGTACCGGATTTGAGGGACATGAGTTTTTTGAGGCACCTTCCATCCGTAAAGTAGGTGACACCTATTATTTGGTCTATTCATCCATATTAATGCACGAATTATGTTATGCCACCAGCAAGAATCCTACTAGGGACTTTGTCTATGGTGGAGTTATTGTCAGCAATTGTGATCTGCATATCGATACCTACAAGCCGGCAGATATGCCAACAGCTTACGGTGCCAATAATCACGGAAGTATTGTGCAGATTGGAGAGGACTGGTACATTTTTTATCACAGGCATACCAATAATACCTGGTACAGCAGACAGGGATGTGCTGAAAAGCTGCAGATTATGCCGGACGGCAGTATTCCACAGGTAAAAATTACCTCCTGCGGTTTAAATGGAGGTCCGCTTGAGGGTAAAGGTGAATACCCCGCTTATCTTGCATGTAATCTGTTTACCGATACCCCATCAGTTTATGTGGGCGAAGGGAATTTTCCACGAGTAATGCAGGACGGCAGGGATGGAGACGAAGAAGTTGGATATATTGCCAATATTACAGATTCAACTACCATTGGCTTCAAATATTTTGACTGCCATGATATTCGTGAAATCAGTATTTGGACCCGGGGCTATGCAGATGGCACTTTTGAAGTAAAGACAGCATGGGATGGAGAGGTACTGGCGACATTAGAGGTTCAATATACCAATGTCTGGGAAAAGTATACCGCACCGGTTACGATTCCGGATGGAATACAGGCGCTTTACCTGACCTATCGCGGTAACGGAAATGCTGCATTAAGATCATTTGAGTTATCATAATCTATGTTATTGCATGTGCTGCAGTAACTTATAAGTCATTATTTAGAGAGGTTTCAATATGAATTATAAATCACCGATGGGGTGGAATTCATGGAATACATTGCGCA
>USDI01000158.1 GCA_900553305.1 uncultured Lachnospiraceae bacterium | reverse complement strand
GTGTTGCGGTTCCGCTTCCTTCTTTGGGGAGTCTTGCCAGTGATGCGATCAATGGTATGAATACCTATCCGTATCTGCTGTTTATCCCGGCATTGCTGATCAGTTTGATTATTTTGAGCTTTAACCTGTTAGGCGACGGTCTGCGTGATGCATTTGACCCGAAGCTGAAGAATTAAGGAGGAGAGAATCATGTCAGAATATCTTGTTGATATAAAAAACGAAAGACTTTCCTTCTTTACTCCTGCCGGTGAAGTAAAGGCATTAAATGATGTTTCCATTCATTTAAAGGAAGGAGAAGTTCTTGGTATCGTTGGAGAAAGCGGTTCGGGTAAATCCGTAACTGCATACAGCCTGATGGGACTGACAGCCTATCCCGGCAGACTGATTGGTGGAACATTGGAATTCAATGGACACGAGATCGAGAAGATGAGCGAGAAGGAAATGCGGAAGATCCGCGGAAATGAAGTGTCCATTATTTTCCAGGATCCCATGACCAGTTTAAATCCCGTTTATACAATCGGAAACCAGATTATGGAAGCAATTCTGCTCCATACCGATAAGAACAGAAAGCAGGCGAAGGAGCGTGCCAGAGAGCTGCTTACCTTAGTTGGAATTAATGAGCCGGACAAGCGTCTGAAGCAGTATCCGCATGAATTATCCGGCGGTATGAGGCAGCGTGTCATGATCGCAATGGCACTGGCCTGTGAACCGAAGCTTCTGATTGCGGATGAGCCGACTACTGCTCTGGATGTGACCATTCAGGCACAGATTT
The DNA here is from genome assembly GCA_900553305.1 of uncultured Lachnospiraceae bacterium. Classification (GTDB taxonomy): domain Bacteria; phylum Bacillota; class Clostridia; order Lachnospirales; family Lachnospiraceae; genus Suilimivivens. Next base: position 4,799 of record USDI01000158.1, on the reverse strand, counting down.
TAGAGCTGATGATGGAATTGAAGGATCGTCTTGGTATGGCGATTATTATGATTACCCATGACCTTGGTGTGGTTGCCAGCATGTGTGAGAGAATTGCCGTTATGTATGCCGGTAAAATCGTAGAGTATGGCACCACAGAGGATATATTCTATCATCCGAAGCATGAATATACGAAGGGACTGATCCGTTCCATTCCGAGAATTGATACGAAGGAGCATGAACGTCTGGTTCCGATTGAAGGATCTCCTGTGGATCTCTTAAATCCGCCGAAGGGTTGTCCTTTCGCACCGAGATGCGAGAAATGTATGAAGATCTGTCTTCGTGAAATGCCACCGGTAACGAACTTTGGAGAGGTTCATTACACACAATGCTGGCTGAATCAGAAAGAAGAGATGGAGAAGGGAGCAGCCAATGAGTGATACATTAGTTCAGGTGGAACATTTACAACAGTATTTTCCGGCAGGTGGCTATGGAAAGAATAAGAAATATATTCAGGCAGTCGATGATGTTTCCTTCACGATCGAGCGTGGTGAAACCCTCGGACTTGTCGGAGAGTCGGGCTGTGGTAAGACAACCACAGGTAGAACCCTGCTTCGTCTGTATGAGCCGACCGGTGGTAAGTTTGTTTATGACGGTGAGACGGTATTTGATGTCGAAAAGAAGATTTTCGCACCGATGCTTCCTTATCGTAAGAAAATGCAGATTGTATTCCAGGATCCTTATGCGAGTCTGGATCCGAGAATGACCGTTGGAGACATCATTGGAGAAGCCATTGATGTGCATAAGCTGGCGGCCAATAAACAGGAGCGGTATGACATTATTATTGAGATGCTCCGCCGTGTCGGACTGAATTCCGAACATGCCAACCGTTATCCACACGAGTTTTCTGGTGGACAGCGTCAGAGAGTCGGTATTGCAAGAGCACTTGCGGTAAATCCGGAGTTTATCGTCTGTGATGAGCCGATTTCCGCACTAGATGTGTCCATTCAGGCTCAGGTTATCAATATGTTTGAGGATTTACAGGAGCAGATGGGGCTGACGTATCTGTTCATTGCCCATGACCTTTCTGCCGTAAAGCATATTTCCAACCGGATTGGAGTTATGTATTTAGGAAGAATGGTAGAGCTTGCAGACAGCTATGAGCTGATTCAGCGTCCTCTCCATCCTTATACGAAGAGTCTGATTTCTGCAATTCCGATTGCTGACCCGAATAAGGCGAAGGAAAGCAGGCGTATTGTACTTGAGGGAGACGTTCCAAGCCCCTTAAATCCGCCGTCCGGATGCCGATTCCGTACCAGATGTCCGTATGCGGATGAAACCTGTGCAGCAAAGGTTCCGGAGTGGAAGGAAATCGAAAAGGGACATTTTGCCGCATGTCACCATATTGACAAATGTAACTAAATGTGGTAATAATTTTAGAATAAACAATACAGGTATCGAAACAAAGTCTTTAGAAAATCTGTATTTTGTTTATAAATTTTTCAGAGGAGGAAATATTATGAAAAAGAAAGTTCTTGCACTGATTCTTACAGCCGCTATGGTTGTTGGATTAGCTGCCTGTGGCGGAAGCACTTCCAATGATGCTGCATCTACAACAGATGAAACCACAACAGAATCCAGCGACAATCAGGCTGCAGACGAGACAACAGACACAACAGAAGCAACTGCTTCTACAGGAGAGAAGATCTTATCCGTACAGGTAGGACCTGATCCTGAAACTATCGATCCTGCATTAAACAGTGCAGTAGATGGTGGTAACATGTTATTACATTCCTTCGAATGCCTTTTAGCAGTAGATGAGAATGGTCAGCTTGTTCCCGGACAGGCAGAAAGCTGGGAGACATCTGAAGATGGTCTTACCTGGACTTTCCATTTAAGAGATGGTTTAAAGTGGTCCGATGGATCTGATTTAACCGCTAATGATTTTGTTTACAGCTGGAAGAGAGTATGCGATCCTATGGTAGCAGCTCCTTATGCTGAAACTGTACTTTCCATGGTTGAAGGTTATGACAAGGCCATCGAGGGTGACCTTGATGCACTTCAGGTAGCAGCACAGGATGACAACACACTTGTTGTAACTCTGAATGCCCCCTGTTCTTACTTCGGAAGCCTCGCAGCTTTCGCAACCTTAAGCCCGGTACAGGAAGCAACCGTTACCGCAAATGGTGATGCTTGGGCAACCAGCGCAGAAACCTATATCAGCAACGGACCTTTCTATGTATCTGAATGGGTTCCCGGTTCTTACATCATGATGAGCAAGAACCCTTACTACTGGAACGCAGATGCAATCAAGCTGGATGGTATTAAGTGGAACCTTATCGAAGATTCCAACGCTGCATACAGCGCATACCAGACAGGTGAAGTTCTGATGATTAAGGATGTTCCTACCGAAGAAATCCCTTCCTTAAAGGATAACGCAGATTTCCATGTAGATCCGATTATCGGTACTTACTACATCAGCATGAACCTTGAAAGAGATGCATTCAAGGATGCAAGAGTTCGTAAAGCATTAAGTCTTGCAATCGACCGTGATTATGTTGCAAACACCTTAATGCAGGGAACTTACTCACCTGCTGATAACTTCATGGGACCCGGATGGATCGACATGGATGGCAAGCAGTTCAAGGACAATGCAAACGGTGGTCAGTCTTATATTGATGTAAACAACTACGAAGCAGACTTAGAAGAAGCAAAGCAGCTTCTTGCAGATGCCGGTTACCCGGATGGAGAAGGCTTCCCGACCATCACCTACACAACCAATGATGCAGGTTATCATAAGGTAGTTGCTGAATATGTACAGCAGGCATGGGCACAGCTTGGTATCGATCTTCAGGTTGATATTGTGGAATGGGCTTCCTTCACCCCGATGCGTCGTAACGGTGATTTCGATGTTGCACGTAATGGCTGGGTTGGAGATTACAGTGATCCTTCCAACATGCTGGATTTGTTCTTATCAACGAATGGTAACAACGATGGTAAGTTCAACAACGCAGATTATGATGCTGCAATCTATCGTTCCAGAGAAACACTTGATCCGACAGAACGTTCCAAGGCACTTCATGATGCAGAGGATATTCTGATGGAAGAAACCGGATGTATTCCGGTTGCATACTACAATGACTTCTGGTTACAGAGCGACAAGATCACAGGATCCTGGCATTCACCTTATGGATATTGGTACTTTATGTACGCTGATATCACAGAATAATTTGTGAACCTGATTTCATAGAGAATCTGAAAGGAACTGCTTTTTGGCAGTTCCTTTTTTGTGCAAAAAAGTGTATAATGAGCCATATAAATTATGCCAAATGTAATTACGAATGTGAACATTCGCCGTCCATATTGTCATAATTTGCATGGGACTGAATAGTTACAATATATAATATGGAGGATGAAAAATGGCGGAAAAGGTAATCGACCGTTTTTTCAGATATGTACAGATTGATACACAGTCTAAGGAGGATTCGGAAAGCTTCCCAAGTACAGAAAAACAGAAAAATTTAGCAATGCTTCTTGCAAAAGAGCTTCAGGAAATGGGAGCATCGGATGTAATTTATGATGAGGAACACTGTTATGTGTATGCAAAGCTTCCTGGTAACGATCCTGCAAAGGGAGACAATTACCCGGCACTTGGCTTTATTGCACATATGGATACATCACCGGACTGTTCCGGAAAGAATGTGAAGCCGAGAATCGTAGAGAATTATGACGGGAAAGAAGTGATTCTGAATGAAGAGAAAGCGATTGTATTAAGTCCTGTTGTATTTCCGGAGTTAAAGCATTATGTAGGACAGACGCTTATTGTAACGGATGGAACAACGCTGCTTGGTGCTGATGATAAGGCAGGTGTAGCAGAGATTATGGCGATGGCACAGACACTTTTGGAGCATCCGGAGATCAAGCATGGACCGATCGCAATCGGATTTACCCCGGATGAAGAGGTAGGCGATGGCGTGGATCATTTTAAGATCCGTCAGTTTGGTGCAGACTATGCCTATACGGTAGATGGTGGTGCCATTGGGGAACTCGAATATGAGAACTTTAATGCGGCATCTGCCAAGGCGATTATTCATGGTGTGAATGTGCATCCGGGAGAGGCGAAGAACAAGATGAAGAACGCTTCCCTGTATGCCATGGAATTCCAGATGATGCTGCCCGGAACGATGCGTCCGGAATGTACGGAAGGCTATGAGGGCTTTTTCCATCTGACGAATGTTGAGGGGACAGTAGAGCTGGCAACCCTTTCTTATATTATCCGTGACCATGACAAAGAGCGCTTCCATGAGAAGAAGGAACTGTTTCGTCATATTGCAAATGAAATGAATGCCAGGTACGGAGAAGGAACCGTTGAAGTAGAGATCTCCGATTCTTACTACAATATGAAGGAAAAGATCGAACCGGAAAATCTGTTTCTTATTGAAAATGCGAAGTCGTGTATGGAAGAGCTGGGCATTGTACCGAAGATCCAGCCGATTCGGGGCGGTACAGACGGCGCAAGATTATCCTTCCTTGGACTTCCCTGTCCGAATCTTTGTACCGGCGGACATAATTATCATGGCAGATTTGAGTATTGTGTCGTGGAATCCATGGAGAAAATTGTGGAACTGCTTGTACATATTGCACAGAGGGAGCTGAAGTAGGGAATGATTGACTATGATCACTTTCATGTACTCAATTATGTAAAGAAAGAAGAATATACCGGCAGCATGAACGGTATGCGCTACATGCTGAAGAAAAAGGTTGTTCCCAAGGATGACCAGGAGGAAACTTACCTGGAGGTCATCATCTGGCCGGAACCG
>USDI01000157.1 GCA_900553305.1 uncultured Lachnospiraceae bacterium | reverse complement strand
ACCTCAAAGGCTGCAGGAAGGTCACAAGCTCTGGGAGTTCTGCATCCTTCACCAGAATATTCACCGTCAGATAAATCCGTCTGCCATAAATATGTGCCATACGAATACCACGGCACAGTTCTTCTTCTGTAAAATTATCTGCATATGCTCTGGCTCCGAAGCGGTTACCTGCCAGATATACGGCATCTGCTCCTGCACAGATCGCGCCCTCCAGCGCTTCATAATTACCGGCAGGTGCCAGTAGTTCCACCTGTTTCATTTAAAAATTTCTCCCAAATCATAGAAAACCTGATAATAGAAAAGCTGTCTAAAAAGACAGCTTAAAATTAATTCTTCAATTCCGTTTCAAGCCGAATGATTTTTTTCGCATTTTCATTTGCTTCAGCCTGCAGATTCTTGACATTCTTCTCGGTATTTTCAAGCTTGATCTGTGAGGCAATCAATTCATGCTTCAGATTATATAATTCCTTTTCTTTCGTCTGGATCTCTTCTTCCAGAATACTGATCTGTTTCTTAGCCTTGAAATAATCATCCGCAATATTCAACTGTAATAAAACGTTCTGCATATCCAGAGTCAGACGCTTAAAAGATTCGTTCTTATTATATTCTGCAATTTTATTATTAATGTAGGAGGCAACCTTCTGCAGATATTCTTCACTTTCGTATCCGCTTAAGGTGAAAACCTTTCCTCCGATAATTACTTCGGTATCTGTCTTTGATGACATGAACACACCCCTCATCTTCCGCCGCTACATTCAAAAAGGATTCACTGGACCAATTCCCTATGTATAGCAACTATATATAGAAATTCTATTCTTATGCTATACAAGATACATTATAAACAGATTACCGGGTGATTTCAAGTCCTAAATGGGAATATGCATAATCCGTGACAACACGCCCCCGCGGTGTCCGGTTCAAAAATCCGTTCTTGAGCAGATAAGGTTCATATACATCTTCAATCGTACCTGCATCTTCACCGATTGCCGCCGCCAGAGTATCAAGTCCGACGGGACCGCCGCCAAACTTCTGAATCATGGTAAGCAGAATATTCCGGTCAATATGGTCAAGTCCCATACGGTCCACATCCATAAGGTCAAGTGCAGTCATTGCGACCTCTCCCGTAATTATACCGTCATGCTTTACCTGTGCATAGTCCCGGACACGCTTTAAAATACGATTGGCAAGACGCGGTGTTCCGCGGCTTCTTCTGGCCATTTCCATAGCCCCTGCAGGCTCTAAGGGGGCATTCAGCACCTCCGCCGAACGCATGATGATCGTCTGCAATTCCTCTACCGTGTAAAACTCCATACGGTGAATAATGCCGAACCGGTCCCGTAACGGAGCTGTCAAGAGCCCAGCTCTCGTTGTGGCGCCTACCAGTGTAAAATGTGGAAGATCCAGACGGATGGAACGCGCTGTCGGTCCCTTTCCGATCATAATATCAATCGCGTAATCCTCCATGGCAGGATACAATACTTCTTCCACCTGACGGTTCAGACGGTGAATTTCATCTACAAATAAAAGATCACCCTCCTGCAGATTATTTAAGATGGCAGCCATTTCTCCCGGCTTCTCAATCGCAGGACCGCTTGTGACCTTCATATGAACGCCCATTTCGTTCGCAATGATTCCTGCAAGTGTCGTCTTTCCAAGGCCCGGAGGTCCATAAAACAAGACATGATCCAATGCATCGTTACGCTGTTTGGCAGCCTGAATATAAATTTGAAGGCTGTCCTTAATCTTACTTTGCCCGATATAATCCGTCAGCTTCTGTGGTCGTAAGGTACCTTCAATCTTCCGGTCCTCTTCCTGCAGATCTGTTTCTATCATTCTTCTGGCCATAAACGCAACCCCTTAAAACATATTTTTCAATGCTGCCTTTAAGACAGCTTCCACATCCATTTCTTCTGTAACGGTAACCTTCTTAACCGCCTGTAATGCCTCCTGTGCGGAATAACCAAGGGCCGTAAGTGCTTCCACGGCTTCTGTGCGGATCCGGTTATCGTCTGCAAAGGTATCCTGTGCCGCCTGCTCGGTCATCTGGCGGTGAATCATGGTATCCTCCACGGAAATCTTATCCCTCAGGTCAAGAATCACGCGCTCTGCCGTCTTCTTGCCGATTCCGGGGGCCGTTGCGATCATCTTCGCATCTCCTGCCATAATGGCAAACCGTAAGTCATCTGCGCTCATCACGGAAAGTACGGCAAGTCCGCCTTTCGGTCCGATTCCGCTTACCGTAATCAGCTTCTTAAATATTTCAAGATCATCTCTTGTAAGGAATCCATACAGACAAAAAGCATCCTCCCTGACATAAGTATAGGTATACAGCTTCATCCGCTCCCCGATGGAAGGAAGCGCCGCCGCGGTATCACCGGAAATTTTAACTTCGTATCCAATCCCGTTCACGTCCAGAATGACGGCTTCTTCGGAATAATCTTCAACAATGCCGTTTACAAATGCGATCATAAGGAATCTCCTTTGGATAAATAATTTTGCAGGTAAGGAAGCACCAGCGCGGAAATACTTCCGTTCACGCCTCCCATCAGGAGCCCTGCAAGTAATAAAAACGGAACATAATATACAATTCCATAGGTCTGCACCATCAAAAAAGCAACAAGGAGCTGTCCAATGTTGTGTGCAACGCCTCCGACAGCACTTACCACCGGAACATGAAAGCCGTTGCTTCGCTTCAAAAGACACATGACAAGACAACTTAATACAGCTCCGGATAAGCTATATAAAATCATCACCGGATTTCCAAACAAAAGTCCGGATAATACCGCCTTGCCGACCGATAATAACATGGCCTCCCGGAAGGATAACAGATACAGGCACCAGACAACCGCAAGATTCGACATTCCGATCTTAATGCCGGGAATGGCAATGGAAAACGGAATCAGTGTCTCCACATAGGACAGAATCAATGCAAGCGCCAGTAACAGGCCAAGGTAAATGGATTTCAATTTCATTGTTTAGTAGGTCACCGCATCCAAGGTGCCTTCCTCCTTCGCATGAATCTGTAAGACCAGCTTATGCGGCAGACAGATGATACTCTCTCCGTTCTTCGAAATCGAACGCTGCTTCATACAAAGCTGATCCGGACAGTCCGCATCTGTTACCCGGACCGTTCCATCCTCAATCAGAACCAGATTATAGCTGTTCCCATCCCCTGTAACCGGAATGGTCCTGGACTGTGACAGGTCATATTCCTCTGTTAATTCTCCATTCTGATAGATCTGGAGAACGGCCTCCTTCTGTATGGAATTTCTGTATTGTACAAGCCAGAATCCACCAGCCAGCAGAACAATTATAAAAATGAGAATGCAATCATTTCTTACTCGTTTCATATGTCCTATCTTACCATGACCGAACATATGTTTCAAGTTGTTTTCAAAAGAAATTATGATATCATAAAAAAGAATACTCAGAAAGGACGATCATTTATGAAATTAATATTTATCCGGCACGGCGAACCGGACTATTCGATTGATTCTTTAACGGAAAAGGGCTGGAAGGAGGCAGAGCTTCTGGCAAAAAGAGCCTCTAAGTGGCCGGTTACCCAGTTTTATGTTTCTCCCCTGGGACGGGCAAAGGATACCGCATCCTGCACTCTGAAGGCCGTAAACCGGGAAGCCATCATCTTAGACTGGCTGCGTGAGTTTTCCTATCCGATTGATGATCCTGCTACCGGCCGTCACGGTGTTCCATGGGATTTTACCCCCGGAACCTGGACGAAAGAACCACAGATGTTTACAATGAACGACTGGGTAAATACCGGCTTTTTAACCCAGAATCCCAAGATCGCCTCGGAATACCCGAATGTCTGTCAGAAATTTGATGAGCTGCTTGCTTCCTATGGTTACACGAGGGATGACAAGTTTTACCGGGTAAAGGAAGAACGTTTTATCAGTTCTACCGTGGGCAAAGACGGAACGATCCGGAACAACCATCTGCCAGATGATAAGCATCCGGAACCCACACTTGTGTTCTTCTGCCACCTGGGTGTGATCTGCATTATTTTATCACACCTGCTGAACATTCCGTTCCCGTTACTGGTTCACGGATTTTTCCTGCCGACCACCTCTCTTACCGTATTATCTACGGAAGAACGATGGAGCAACGAAGCCTATTTCCGTGTACAGGTTATGGGCGATGCCAATCACCTGTTGCAGAATGGAGAACCGATTTCCCCGGCAGGCTCCTTCTCCAATCCTTTTCAGTATTAAAGCTAATCAGTTAAGGCTAAGAAAAGGACAAGCTCATAAAAAGCAAAGAGCTGTAACATGATTTTTAATTAAACTCAAAAATGATCCACCGGATCATTTTCTCATATGCATGGCAGCAAAAAGTCAGACACGAATCCAAATTCCATGTCTGACTTTTTTTTTAAAATTCTTATTTCTGATATTGCTTCTTAACTTCAAGTTTTAATGCTGTTTCAAAACCATTTTCAAGTTATTATAAAATATCATCAGCAACTTCTATTACTCCGCACTGTCCTCTGCCGCATCCGTAGCTGCTTCATCGGCTGTCGTATCTTCTGCTGCGCCATCTGTTGCAGTTGTATCATCCGTTGCGGCTGCGTCTTCTGTTGTGTCTCCTGTGGTATCTTCTGCGGTCGTTTCCGGAATGGTCAGATATTTGAGGTCACCCTTTACATCAACAACCTCGTAACTGTCTGCCACTTCCTGAAGCTGCGCACTTACTGTCTGGGAAGCAAGTGAAGACGAAATGGTTTCATCATTTGCTTCGTCATAGAACTTCTTCACGAACTGAACCACATAAACATTTGAGGTAGAATCATCGGTAAATACCTGAATGTCGCCCTCTGCTCTTGCATCATCAAAGAGCCATTCTGCGGCACTTGAAGGTACGGCAGCATACTTGGCACCCTCGGTTAACTCAAAGCCATCCACGGTATCTCCGTTTTCGATGGAAGCAAAGGCTTCTTCTGCCTGCTTCTGACGGTCTTCTAAATCCTTTGCCTTCTCCTCATCGGTTGCGTCCTCGTCAAATTCCGGTGTTTCGAAAGCGATGCTCTTATAATCGACCTGATCGTAAGCATTACGGTTCTCTTCATAATGAGCCTTTACTTCTTCTGCGGTCGGTGCATTGTCTGCTACCATCTGTTCATAATAAGCGGATGCAATATAACCGTTCTTAATGAAATCTTCTACATTCGAAGTCGTTGCATAAGGTCCAAAGTAATTCTTGTAATAAACACTCAAGCTCACTCCTGCATTATCGGCTGCTTCCTGAATACTTGCCACATAGGCATCGTAATCCTCTGTTGCATCATAGGTAAAGCCATTCTTCTGTGCCTCGTCAAGCAAAGCAAAAATCGGCTTAATCTGTTCATTCACCGTCATCCGGTCGAAGTAATCCTTCCAGGTCATTGTCTCATCATATTGCTGTTTGTCGAAGTCTACGGAAGTATCCAGTCCCAGGTAGGAAATGAACGATCCATAGGTGCCGATGTAATTATTGACTGCAGAATAGTAATAATAATCATATTCAAGTTCACTCAGCTCATGATCGCCAATCTTTACATAAGTGCCGTTTAAGGCCTGCTGTTTCTTAACTGCATTGCTAATAATCGGAGCAACAATTGCAACAACAACGG
>USDI01000156.1 GCA_900553305.1 uncultured Lachnospiraceae bacterium | reverse complement strand
GGATTTCCTTCAACAGATGAGGGAAGGGGTATTTCTTAAAGAACTGAAAATTAAGACCAGACCGTGTGAAATTGAGCAGATTGGCAAATTTACATATCGTATCGTCCTGACTCAGGGAGTCAATAGACAGATTCGAAGAATGTCAAAGGCACTTGGATATGAAGTCAGGGAATTAAAACGGATCCGTGTCGTGAATATTGAGCTTGCAAAGCTGAAAAAGGGTGAGTACCGGCAGATTCTTGGAACAGAATTACAAGCGTTATATGATGCCGTCTACCAGTGAAAGAAAATGCCAGAGCATGAAATACCATATCTTGTTAGATAACTTAAAATAGAAAACAGGCTCCATTTTATAAAAAAGAACAAGGATCAAATAAAAACAGGAATTATGAAATATGCACTTGAAAGTAAAATGAATTGACATGCAGGAAAACTTGCAAAAAACGACCTGTAAAAATCAAACAGGAAGCTTATATAAAATGAAAAAGAGAAAGAGATTAGTGGGATGGAAACGAAGAAGAAAAGAATTGAAGAGCTGGTAGAGATTTTGAATAAAGCATCCGAGGCTTACTATCAGGGGCAGGAAGAGAAGATGTCCAACTATGAATGGGATGCCCTGTTTGATGAATTGACGGCATTGGAACAGGAGACCGGTTATATTATGCCGGAGAGTCCCACGCAGAATACCGGAGCAGAGGAAGCGGGAGGAAACCGTGAACCACATGAATTCCCGGCACTTTCGCTGGCAAAAACGAAGCAGGTTTCCGAATTAAAAAAGTGGGCAGAGGGAAGGGACATCTGGCTGTCCTGGAAGCTGGACGGTCTGACACTGGTTCTTACCTATGACCAGGGGAAGCTTACGAAGATTGTAACCAGAGGAAACGGTACAGTTGGAAATAATATTACTTTTTTGAAGGATTCCATCAAAGGCTTTCCGTTAAAAATTGAATATCAGGGACATATGGTGGTTCGTGGAGAAGCAACGATTTCTTACACGGATTTTGAGATGATTAATGATCTGATCGAGGACGATGATGAAAAGTATGCCAATCCGAGAAATCTTGCATCCGGGACCTTAAGTCTGGATGACCCACAGAAGGTCAGGGAGCGATGTGTTTATTTCCATGCATTTACGCTGGTTTACCGCGAAGAAGGGATTCAGTCTTTCGGAGAACAGATGGATTATCTGGATAAGGAAGGCTTCCTTACGGTTGAGCGGGAACGGTGCAATGAGGACAATCTGGATGAAGTGATTGCACGTTGGACGCATAAGGTCGAAAGCGGACAGATGGATATTCCGGTGGATGGGCTGGTGATCTGTTATGATGATACCGTGTATGCAGCGACAGGATCGGTAACCGGACACCATGCGACACGTGCAGGATTTGCATTTAAATGGGCCGATGTTTCTGCAACCTCGAAGCTCCGTTATGTAGAATGGTCGTGTGCCGCATCAACGATTTCACCGGTAGCTGTTTTCGAACCGGTACAGCTGGAGGGAACGACGGTGAGCCGGGCTTCCCTTTGTAATATCAGTGAAATGGAACGGTTAGGAATCGGAGAGGAATGCACTTTAGAAGTCATTAAGGCGAATAAAATCATTCCAAAGTGCATTGCGGTGAAGGAGGCGAAGGGAACTTTTTCGATTCCGGAAACCTGTCCGGTCTGCGGAGCAAAAACACAGATTCATACAAGCAGCAGTGGGACGAAAACGCTGCATTGTACAAACCCGGATTGTACGGCCAAGCAGGGAAAGAAATATACCAGGTTTGTGAGCAAGTCCGGAATGGATATCGATGGCTTATCGATTCAGACGATGCTGCGATTTATGAACGAAGGATTTGTGCATGAGTTTGCCGACATTTATCATTTAGGAGAGCATGCTGAAACGATACGTAATATGGAAGGCTTTGGAGAAAAATCCTGTGAAAACCTGCTGAATGCGATAGAAAAGAGCCGGGAAGTGAAAGCCGTGAACTTTATTTATGCGCTCTGCATTCCCATGATTGGAGTGGATGCCGCAAAGAAGATTGTGGGAAGCGTCAGCTTTAATGGATTTCTTGAACGGATGGAGAGCGGACAGGGCTTTGAGGATGTCGATGGAATTGGACCGGAAAAATCCGGTTCTGTGATGGAATGGTATCAGAATACGAAGAATAAAGAAGCTTTGGAACATCTTTTACGGGAGGTTCATATTACACAGGGAGAAGCCGTCCGTGCGGAAGGAGGTACCTGCGCCGGACTTACCTTTGTTATTACCGGTGATGTGCACCAGTTCAAGAACCGGGATGCATTCAAAAGCTATGTGGAACAGCAGGGAGGAAAGGTAACCGGAAGTGTCAGAAGCAAGACAAACTTCCTTATTAATAATGATGCCGGGTCCTCTTCAAGTAAGAACCGGAAAGCAAAGGAGCTGGGAGTCCCGATTCTGACTGAGGATGAATTCGTGGAAAGGTTCTAAAGAGAAAGGTTGCCAAAAGCAGGGAAAAGGACTATGATTAGTAGTATCGCGTGTTAGAGATCATGGCAGCCAATATAACAGGGAAAGGAAAGATGTACAATGCCGATTAAAGTTCAGAACGCATTACCCGCAAAAGAGATTTTGGAAAATGAGAATATATTTGTTATGGACGAAAATCGTGCCATGCATCAGGATATTCGTCCCCTTCAGGTCTGCATTCTGAATCTCATGCCCGTGAAGCAGGATACCGAGCTGCAGTTGTTACGTGCACTGTCCAATACGCCACTGCATGTAGAAGTGACATTTATGAAAATGAACAGTCATATTTCCCTGAATACGCCGATCCAGCATCTCAACCGCTTTTATAATACCTTTGATGAATTAAAGGAGCGAAAGTTCGATGGAATGATTATTACCGGTGCACCCGTGGAACAGATTCCGTTTGAAGAAGTGGATTACTGGGCAGAGCTGTGTGAAATTATGGACTGGGCGAAGACACATGTGACCTCGACTTTCCATATCTGCTGGGGAGCACAGGCCGGTCTGTATTATCATTATGGACTAAAGAAGGTGCTGCTTCCTAAGAAATTATTCGGAGTATATCGTCATAAGGTGATGAACCGTAAGAATCCGCTTGTCCGTGGTTTTGATGATTACTTCCTTATTCCGCACAGCCGTCATACGGCAGTTCTTTCGGAAGACATTCATCAGTGTAAGGAGCTGACGGTGCTGGCCGAATCTGATGAGGCGGGTGTGCTACTCTGTATGAGCGAAGGCGGTAAGGAGATTTATGTCATGGGGCATCCGGAATATGACCGCTATACACTGCATAAGGAATATGTGCGGGATAAGGAAAAGGGACTTCCGATTGAGGTGCCGAAGAATTATTATCCGGATGATGACGATACACAGAAGCCTTCTTTAGAATGGCGCGCACACTGCAACATTCTGTATTCGAACTGGCTCAATTATTTCGTATATCAGATCACGCCATATGAATTATAATATGAATCAGGGGCAGAATATCTATGAAAAGAGGTATTCTGCTTTCTTAATAAAAAGGAGCGATGAATCATGTGCACAGCAGCAACATATAAGACAAAGGATTTTTATATAGGAAGAACTCTGGATTATGAATTTTCTTATGGAGAGGAGATTACGGTTACACCCAGGAACTATCCGTTTACATTCCGGCATGAGGGAAGTCTTAGGACACATTATGCGATCATTGGTATGGCACATGTGGCGGGGGATTATCCACTTTATTATGATGCGGTGAATGAAAAGGGACTTGGCATGGCAGGACTTAATTTCGTAGGAAATGCGGTCTATGCACAGACCAGAGAGGGAAAAAGGAATGTAGCGCAGTTTGAATTCATTCCGTGGCTTTTAAGCCGGTGTGCGAATCTGAAGGAAGCCAGGAAGGCACTTGAAAACATGAATCTGGTGGGGACTCCGTTCAGTGAGCAGTTCCCGGCGGCACAGCTTCACTGGATCATTGCAGATGAGACTGGCTCCATCGTGGTGGAATCCATGGCAGATGGATTAAAGGTGTATGATAATCCGGTGGGTGTGCTGACAAACAATCCACCTTTTGAAATGCAGATGTTCAATCTCAATAATTATATGTATCTTTCGGAGAAGCAGCCGGAGAATCACTTTGCAAAGGAGGTTCCGCTGCAGACCTACAGCAGAGGGATGGGAGCATTGGGAATGCCCGGCGATCTGTCCTCCATGTCAAGATTTGTACGGGCAGCGTATACCAGAATGCATGCCGTATCCGGGGAGAGTGAAGCAGACAGCGTCGGACAGTTTTTTCATATTCTGGGATCTGTGGAGCAGCAGCGGGGCTGTTGTGAGGTGGCAGATGGAAAGTATGAAATCACAATCTACACTTCCTGCATGAATGCATCGAAAGGAATCTATTATTACACCACTTACCAGAATCACCGGATCATGGCGGTGGACATGCACAGGGAAGACCTGGAGGGAGAGGCACTTGTCCGTTATCCAATGAAAAATGAAGAGTTTTTCGGATACCAGAATTAATTACCCGGACGGTAACCCGGATTAACACAAAAATAGATTGCACAGAGAACGGTTTTCTGTTATTCTGTTAATAAATAATAGTACGTAAGTACCAGCGCTGGAGGGAGACTAAAATGACAGTCAAGGAATGTTATGAGCTGGCAGACGCTGATTATAATGATGTCATGAACCGATTGGGAAGTGAAGCTTTGGTAAAGCGGTTTGCCGTGAAGTTTTTACAGGACAGGAGCTATCAGGAACTGACAGAAGCAATGGAAGCGAAGGATGCAGAACTTGCTTTTCGTGCTGTACATACCCTGAAGGGTGTCTGCGCTAATCTTGGATTTAAGCGGCTTCAGGAAGTAAGCTCAGAACTGACCGAGAAGCTTAGGGGCAGAGAATTTGAGGGAAGTGAGCCTTTGTATGAGGCAGTAAAGATACAGTATGACCGGGTGATCGGTGCGATAACACAACTTGCGGAAGAATAGTTCTTAATGGGTAATTCTTTCGGGAAATAAGGTGAACGAATGAGAGATAAGATACTGATAGTTGATGATGTTGAGCTTAACAGGTCCATCCTGGGAGCGATTCTTGAAAATGAGTACACCATTGTTGAAGCGGAAAACGGAAAACAGGCACTTGAACTTATTGAAGAGCTGAAGGACGAGATCTCCGTCATTCTGTTGGATCTGATTATGCCGGAAATGGACGGTATGCAGGTTTTGGCAGAACTGAATAAAAGAAAAATTATCGGAATGATTCCGGTTCTGGTTATCAGTGGGGAGAATTCCTATGAAACGGAGAAGGAATGCTTTGATCTTGGGGTTTCCGATTATATTGCAAAACCGTTTAATAATGTCATTATTCAGAAACGTGTGAAGAACGTTGCGGGACTTTATGAATATAAATTACAGCTGGAAGAAAAGGTGGAGGAACAGACTGCCGTTTTGCGGAAGGCATATCAGACATTGAAGATACAGACAGAGAAGCTTCACCGGAACAACCAGAAAATTGTAGATATTCTTGGTACTGTCGTCGAGTTCCGTAATTTGGAAAGCGGTGAACATATCAATCGTGTGAAGAAGTACACGAAGATTCTGGCAGAGGAGGCGATGAAGGAATATCCCGAATACGGACTGACGCCGGAGAAGATTGATACCATTGTATCCGCAAGTTCTCTTCATGATATTG
>USDI01000155.1 GCA_900553305.1 uncultured Lachnospiraceae bacterium | reverse complement strand
CAGAGGATTATTGTGAAGAATCACCATAACTGCGGTTGCCGCACATACCATATAAAAGAGTGCGATTCCCACAGGCTTGGCAATCCGTCGTTTACTTTTCTTTGTTTCCTGTCTTACTTCCTGCATAGAATCATCCGTTCGCTTTCATTTACCTTCCGGTAATTATTGATTGCGGGACGCTGTATATTCCTTGATTCCGCCCCATTTGGTATCCTTATCCGACATAATCAGATCCTCTTTTGATGTGATCGGCCAGTCGATTCCGATGTCCGGATCGTCGAATTTTAATCCGCCTTCATCGTTCGGATGATAAAAATCGGTACATTTATATGCAAATTCCGCATAATCCGATAATACAACAAAACCATGTGCAAAATTTTTCGGAATAAAGAACTGCTTCTTATTCTCCGCAGAAAGTGTCACGCCAAACCATTTTCCATAGGTTTCAGAACCCGGACGCAAATCTACCGCCACGTCAAACACTTCTCCGGATACCACACGGACCAGTTTATCCTGCGGATAGTTAATCTGGAAATGAAGACCACGCAGTACATTCTTTACCGATGCAGACTGATTGTCCTGTACAAAGACCTGATCAATTCCTGCTTCCTTAAAATCATTGTAATTATATGTTTCCATGAAATAGCCTCTGGCATCACCGAATACGGTCGGTGTAATCACCTTTAAGCCTTCGATTTCACAGGTTTCTACGGTTATCTTACCCATTGTTTCGTCTCTCTTTCTGTCTCTATGTTAGTTTTACCCAGTTACAGTCCTTCGGCAACCTCTTTCATATACTTTCCATAATTGGTTTTCATAAGAGGTTCTGCAAGCTTCAAAAGCTGTTCTTTCGTGATAAAGCCTCTCTTGTACGCGATCTCCTCAATACAGGAAATGTAAAGTCCCTGACGCTTCTGGAATGCTGCCACGAAATCAGCCGCATCCAATAAGGAATCATGATTTCCGGTATCCAGCCAGGCAAATCCGCGTCCTAAAGTTTCTACACGCAGTGTTCCGCGACGAAGATATTCGTTGTTAATGCTTGTAATTTCAATCTCACCTCTTGCGGAGGGCTTCACATTCTTCGCAATTTCCACAACATCATTATCATAAAAGTAAAGACCGGGAACCGCATAATTGCTCTTGGGGTTTTGCGGCTTTTCTTCGATGGAAAGTGCCTTACCGGTTTCATCAAATTCTACCACACCATACTCTCTCGGATCACGTACATAATACCCGAAAATAGTTGCGCCGCTTTCTCTTGCAGCCACCTCACGAAGCACCTTGGAAAAGCTCTGTCCATAGAAAATATTATCACCAAGCACCAGTGCCACATTGTCCTTTCCAATAAAATCTGCCCCTATAATAAAAGCATCGGCAAGACCTCTTGGCTGTTCCTGAACCGCATAGGAAAACTTCATTCCAAGCTGGCTTCCATCCCCTAACAGTTCCTCAAATACAGGAAGATCCCTGGGCGTAGAAATAATCAGGATCTCACGGATCCCTGCCAGCATCAGCGTGGACAGGGGATAATAGATCATCGGCTTATCATAAACCGGCATAATCTGTTTACTGATCGCTTTTGTTAACGGATACAGACGGGTTCCGGAGCCGCCTGCCAGAATAATTCCCTTCATATGGATTTCCTCACTTTTCTTTCTCTCTTATCAAGTGACACCCTTCAGGTCACTCTGATGATGGATTATTTTCCGGCGTACATGTCCTCATAATACTTCTGATAATCGCCGCTTGTTACGTTCTTCATCCAGTCTTCATGCTCAAAGAACCACTTAATCGTAAGCTTAATTCCGTCCTTAAACATCGTTTCCGGCTCCCAGCCGATCTCTGCCTTGATCTTGTCAGGAGCAATCGCATAACGACGGTCATGTCCCTTACGATCCTCTACATAAGTAATCAGATCCTTACTTACCAGTTTCCTGCGCGGATCGGAATCCGGCAGCATTTCCTGCAGGGTTTCAATGATAATATTGATAATTTCAATGTTCTGCTTCTCATTATGTCCGCCTACATTGTAGGTTTCAAATAAACGCCCCTTTTCCTGAACCATGTCAATCGCCTTCGCATGATCCTCAACATACAGCCAGTCACGTACGTTCTTTCCATCCCCGTAAACCGGAAGCTTCTTGCCCTGTAATGCATTGTTAATGATCAACGGGATCAGCTTTTCCGGGAACTGGTAAGGTCCATAATTGTTGGAGCAGTTCGTAATATTGGCAGGGAACTTATAAGTATCCATATAAGCTTTTACCAGCATATCCGAGCTTGCCTTACTTGCCGAATACGGGCTGTGCGGCGCATACGGTGTTGTCTCATAGAAATATCCGCCATCCTCTTCCAGGGAACCGTATACTTCATCGGTCGATACATGAAGGAACTTCTTTCCTTCCTTGAAGCTGCCATCCGGAAGCTCCCATGCAGCCTTCGCGCAGTTAAGCATTACGGCCGTACCAAGTACATTCGTCTGGACAAACACTTCCGGGTGCTTGATGCTTCGGTCTACATGGCTCTCTGCCGCAAAATGTACCACACGATCGATGTCATTCTCTGCAAAGATTCTGGAAATTGCTTCCTTGTCACAGATATTGGCTTTCACAAAAGTGTAATTCTCTCTGTTTTCAATGTCCTTTAAATTCTCAAGATTTCCTGCATAAGTCAGCGCATCGACATTGATGATCCGGATTTCATTATCGTACTTCTTAAACATATAATGAATGTAGTTTGAACCAATGAAGCCTGCGCCTCCTGTTACTAAATATGTTCTCATGGGATGATCCTTTCTCTTTCTTTTTTATTTTTCTATATTTCTATCTATGAGGATACGGATTGTTTCACTGCTCTGAGTCCCTAGTATCCCAAGTAGCTGATATTCATATCCACATTTCCGCTGATACCTGCAACCGATCCCTTGGAGGAATACTGCCACATATCATAACGGGTACGTGTATAGCTTGGCGCTGCTGCATACTGCGCCAGCCAGATCTTATAGCTGCTTAAGCCCGGCGCGTCCAGATAAGAATTGAGCCACGTTTTGTTTGCATAAATACCGGCCTTATATCCGGAGTTCTGAATGGTCTGGCAGAATGCACGGCATACGGCCGTTCTTGTGGAAGCATCAATCTGATCACCACGTCCGTTACTTGCTTCTACATCCAAAAATACCGGATAGGATATATTATACCCCTTTACCAGACTGATTACCATAGAAGCTTCTTCAACAGCTTCTACCTCATTTACCGCCTGCGTAAAGAAATAAACGCCAACCTTAAGCCCTGCCTTCTGTGCCCCCTGGATATTACTCCGGAACTTTGGATCTTCAATCAGGGCACCGGTCGTTGAACCACGGTACCCACAACGGATAATAACATAGGAGACACCGCTGTTCTTTACTGCGTTCCAGTCAATATTACCATTCCATTTGGATACATCAATACCCATATGTCCGGATCCGCTGTTCAGGCTTCCGTCACTGTTAAAATTATATTTTGCTCCCTGAATGACCTGTTCTCCGGTGACTTTATTTCCATTCTTGTCAAAGAAATAGGTGCGCCCGTCAATGGTCTGCCATCCGGTGTACCGGTACTGTCCGGTTGTCTTACTGGTCTTTAAGTAAAATTCCTTCTTCGTATAATAATCCGCATATTTGGCTTCGCGGAAGTTTCCATTGTCATCTTTAACATAGATTACCTTTCCATCTGTTGACTTCAAGGTTGTGGTCGTATCCTTCTTTGCCTGTTCTTCCTTACTCATAGAAGGAGAAGGTGACGCACTTGGTGAAACCGAAGGAGAAATACTCGGTGACACGGAAGGGCTCACGGAAGGAGATACCGTTGGTGTCGCCGTAGGAGCTACAGTTGGCGTTGGAGTTGGCGCTACTGTAGGTGTAGGTGCCTCAGTCGGTTTCTCCGTAGGTGTAGGTGCCTCAGTCGGTTCCACTGTAGGTTCGGGTGTCTCAGTCGGTTCCGCTGTAGGTTCGGGTGTCTCAATCGGTTCCGCTGTAGGTTCGGGTGTCTCAATCGGTTCTTCGGTTGTAACCGGCTGCTGGTTTTCATTTTCCTGCGTCTGAATCTGTCCCAGCATCGCCGGGTTCATGGAATCCACCAACATGGAACGTGTCAGGAATAGAGACGCACTCTTTCCCGGATCCGCAATCTTGTTCTTATCAAGAACCTCGTAGGTATCCTCACTTGTTTCCGTTCCTTCAATAATGGTCTTTGTTGATTCCACCCATTCTACTGTATCCGTATTGGCAGATTCTACAACCGTCTCATTTACTTTCGTGTCTTCCTGCGCAACATTAACCTGTGCCTCCGTTTTGATTTCATCGGCCACATCTACCTTTTTGTATTCAATATCTTCCTTTACCGTGATTATAACCGGATCCGAGGACAACACATAGTCTTCATATTGCAACGGAGAAACCAGGGTAACGGTATACTTACCGGATTTCATACCGGTAAGATAAATCACACCGTCCTTATCATCGTCCTTCTTATTCAGTTCTCCACCCGAAGAATTCTTGATGTTTACTTCAAATTCCACACCGGAAAACAATTTTCCGGTTGCCTCATTCGAAAACTTGATCTTCATATCCCTCTGGATAGAGGTAACATTCATAAAAATATGTATTTCCTCACCGGCAGCTTTCGCATCTTCTTCCTGCTGCTCTTCTTCCATGATCTGCTCCTGCTCCATGGTTGCCATCAATCTGGCTGCCTGTGCATCGGCAATCGCCACCAGTCCACTTTCACCAATGACCGGAATATCTTCCAGCCCTTCACCTACCTGTGCAAAGGTTTCAATCTGCTTCTGTCTTCCCTTGGCATTCACATAAAGTGTCCCGGTTACAGCAAGCAGAATCACTACAATAAGACCGGTGAACATGATGACATGATCCGTGGTTCCAAGATTCATGAACCACTGAACAGCTCCTTTTACTCCGTGAGCACGTCTGCGGTAGGAGGCTACATAACGATGACTGTTATCCTCATATTCCTCGTCATCATCTTCCTCATCGTAGTCTTCCTCCTCATAGTCTTCATCATCTTCGTAGTACTCGTCGTCCTCATAATACTCTTCGTCATCCTCATACGATTCTTCCTCTTCCAGATCGTATTCATCTGCCTCGTAGTATTCTCCGTCTTCGTCTACTTCTTCATCCCCGTAATACTCGTCGGAATCCTCTTCCTCATAGTATCCGGCTTCTTCATCCTCGGAATATTCTTCCGGGTCCTCTTCGTCTTCATCTTCTTCGGGTTCTTCTCCGTAGTACCCGTCGTCCTCGTCTATTTCTTCATCGCCGTAATACCTGTCAGAATCTTCTTCGTAATACTCATCCTCATAATATTCATCAGAATCTTCGTAATCATTGTCCTCGTAGTATGCATCCCGGGAGTAATCATCCCATCCCTTACGTATCCTGCGCTGGCGCTTTTTCTTCATCTTCCTTTTAAATAAACTCTTCATTCAAACCTGCCTTATGTGTTTTTTCGCTAAATTACGATAAATTCTTCTTTGAAAAATCCAGATATTCATCTTGACATTCAAAACATTATGGTATATTATACCATTAATTTACAGTATGTACAAATCCATTTAATTCCTTTTCTGATTCTTTTGTAAAGATTCGTAAAGTTTGAGCTGCAAATGTAAATCCATGTCAATTTT
>USDI01000154.1 GCA_900553305.1 uncultured Lachnospiraceae bacterium | reverse complement strand
GCGAAAAACCGGGGACTTTCCGCGAGGGAAGTACAGCAGATTGGTGTTTCCGGTCTCCTGCACGATCTGGGTAAGTCTAAGATTCCGAATGAAATTTTAAATAAGCCGGGGAGACTGACTGATGCCGAATTTGAAGTCATGAAAACGCATCCCGTTCTCGGTTACAACATGATTAAGGACAAGCCGGATCTCTCTGCCGCAACCAAACTTGGCGTGCTACAGCACCATGAAAAGATGAATGGAAACGGCTATCCGTTGAAATTACAGGGTGACCAGATTACTCCTTTTTCAAGGATTCTTTCGGTTGCCGATATTTATGACGCCCTTGTCACAGAGCGTCCTTATAAAGATGCGTTTTCTCCGCGTGATGCCGTGGAAATGATCATGGCAATGACCGGGGATCTTGACATCCACATGATCCAGAGTTTCTTAAACAGTGTGATTCTTTATCCCGTTGATTCCATTGTAAAATTAAGTACCGGAGAGTTTGCTAAAATCGTGCAAAACATCCCCGGTTACCCGACACGTCCTACCGTGATCACCTTAAATCACGGTCAGACCTATGCGCTTGCCTCTGATATCAAGTGCGCAAGCATCATTATCATTTGACAACTATTCAGAACCATGCAAAATTACTTTGTGTAAATGCAAGCATTAATTAAATAATTACAACTTAAACAACGTATTCATGATTCCTCTTCCAAGGGATGCACCTACGTTTCCGCCCAGCCGCTTTCCAAAGGAACCACCTATCGACTTGCCAAGGGAATTCCCGAGTTCACGTCCTACGGTTCCTGCTGCGGAACGCGCTACACTTCCGGCAACTTTGTTAGCCCTCTTTTTCTTTGCTTCCTCTTCCTTTTCCTTCGCCTTCTGAATCCGGAGTGCTTCTTTTTCCTGTTCCTTCTGTAATCTCAGCTGTTCCTTTTCCTGTGCCTTCAACTGCGCAGCTTCCAGCTTTTCCTGCTCCTTCTGGCGGGTAGCTTCTTCCTTCTGTGCTGCGGCCTGTGCAGCCGCCTCTTCTGCCTGCTTCTGTGCTTCAAGGTTCATTCTCAGCAGGAATTCATACGCTGAATCCCGGTCAAAATAATCATTGTATTTGCTGTAAAGCATGCTTCCCTTGATCTGCTGGTCTCTTGTCAGATCATCAAGTGTCCCCAGATTACTCTGTGGAGGCAGCATGGTACATTTCTTCACAACGGTCGGAATTCCCTCTTCATCCAGTACCGAGACCAGTGCTTCTCCAATGGCAAGCTCCTGTAAGACTTCATAGGTATTGAATTCCGGATTTTCACGGAATGCCTGTGCTGCTGCCTTAGCCCCCTTCTGTTCAGTCGGTGTATAGGCATGCAGCGCATGCTGGATCTTATTTCCAAGCTGGGAAAGAACTCCGTCCGGAATATCCTTCGGATTCTGTGTGATAAAGTAAATGCCAACCCCTTTTGAGCGGATCAGCTTCACCACCTGTTCGATCTTTTCAAGCAGGGCACGGTTTGCCGTGTCAAACAGCATATGGGCCTCATCGAAGAAAAAGACCATCTTCGGCTTGGGAAGATCTCCGGCTTCCGGTAAGGTTTCATATAATTCGGACATCAGCCACAGAAGGAAGGTGGAATACATCTTCGGGCTCTGCATCAGCTTCTGGCAGTCCAGGATCTGGATCTTGCCCTTGCCGTCACAGTCCGTTCCGATCCAGTCACTGATGCTGAGTGCCGGTTCTCCGAAGAACTGCTCACCGCCTGCCTCTTCCAACGTAATCACGGCACGGATAATGGCAGTCAGACTCTGCTTTGCAATATTTCCATAGGTAAGGCTTAATTCCCTGGCATTTTCGGATACATACTGCAGCATGGCGCGCAGATCCTTGGTATCAATCAGAAGAAGACCTTCATCATCTGCAATTTTAAAGATAATCGTCAGAATATCACTCTGTGTATCGTTGAGGTTCAGGATCCGGCTAAGTAACAGCGGTCCCATCTCACTGATGGTTGTCCGGAGCGGCAGCCCCTTTTCTCCAAATACATCCCAGAAGGTTACCGGATAAGCACGATAAGCAAATCCTTCCTTATCAAGTCCAAGCTTCTCCACACGTCCACCGACGCTTCCTTCGCCGGTTCCCTTAAGGCTCATGGAAGCCAGATCTCCTTTGGCATCCGCAAGAAATACCGAAACGCCGCAATCGCTGAAGGACTCTGCCAGTACACGCAGGCTCACGGTTTTACCGGTACCGGTTGCACCTGCAATCAGTCCGTGGCGGTTTGCCATCTTCGGATAGATATAGACCTTTTCCTCTCCTGATTTTCCAATATAAAGCTTTTGTTCCTGATACATCTTCAATCCCCTTCCTGTTAATTTTCGTTTCGTATATACGTGATGAACCGGTTTCCGTTTTCCTTAAACCAGGTCTTGGAATCGTTCATTCCCATCTTATAGATCGTTCCGGTCTGCGGATTCATAATCACCGTATTCATTTCGTTAAATCCGATGAGCAGCACGGCATTTCCGTCCTGCAGCATCACAAGCACCGGAATGTCACGATCCACATAATAAAGAACCGCATCCAGGGAACATCCTGTCAGATCCAGTACCTGACATTCGCTTAAACCGCTTTCCAGAATGGAGTAAATCGTCTCCCCGCTTTGCAGCATATAAGCCGAATTTCGCATGATTCCCTCATAGGAAAGCATCGTATCCAGTGCAACCGCAAGCGAATCCTTCTCCTCCGTAACTGTATCCGGCTGGATTGCCATAATCTGATTCTTGGTACTTCGTATGGTCTTTTTCCATACATAGTTTCCGGCACTGTTAAGCACGACGCCGGCCTGACTTTCTGCCGCATCAACCGCCTGGTCTGCATTACCGTAAATGCCGCTCACACCGTACTTACCATATACATAGAACTGCTCCTGCGTTTCATCGCTGTTCCGCAGATAAACGCTTCGCTCTCCTTCGAAAAGCACTTCCTTCGGCGTAAGCTGCTTCATCGCACTCACATCGATTTCCTTACGCAGTGCAATCTGCTTAATCTTCTCATAGTTCTGCGTCGCAACAACTTCCACCGTATTTCTTCCTGTGCTCGTGCTCTCCGCATTCACAATCTGATCATCTGCAATATCGGTATAAGTACCGTCTTCTGCTTTTGACACACGCTGTAACGTGATCTGGTTCTGGTTCACACTGCCGGACAGAACATAGACATTCTCCTGCTCATACGTCATCAGAACGCCTTCGTTTTCGTTCTCGATTTTCACACAATACATCGGCAGAACCGCTTCTCTTGCATAGTCCGTAACGATGTCGTTTTGGTTCACAATGCCATAGATCAGATCCTCTTCGATAAACCCGATCGGAACAATTGTTTCGGAAGTCTTCGCTTCGATCCGCTTCTGTACGCCGGTATTCAGATTCATCAGTACCACCGTCTGGCTGTTTTCCAGGCTCTCGCCCTCCTGCCATGCGATCATACGGTTGCTGTCCGAAATCACATATCCGTTATAATGCAGATTATCTGCCACTACCTCATAAGTCCTCTGCGTGAAGTTGACACCGTAAATGTGCCGGTTATCCATCAGATACAGGATACCGTCACGATTGATATAGGAAAGCTGGTTCACTTTTTCCATAATCACATCCTGCGGATCCTCGCTCGGAATATAAACCAGTTCCTCAATGGTATTGACGGTACTGTCATAATAAAAGGCAGATATCCCGACTTCCCCCTCGTGCCTGCCACGATTCATGTAGCCATACACCAGAAAGGTAACATTACCGCCTTCACTCACATCCAGAATTTTGATCCGGTGCATATTGTAAAAGGTACGGGCGTCCCTGTTATCTTTATCATAAAAGCCAAACAGATAGGCCATCTTGTTATCTACCGTATTATAACTGAACAGCCGGTTGCCGGATACAAATGCCAGAATGTTTCCGTCATCGCTTTCTTCCATCTGGACGTCATCTTCTGTAATGCCAAGCATGATCTTATTGTTGGCATATGCGTTTCCATCCTCCTGAAAAACCTGATCCATGGTACGCTCATAATCCAACAGATAAATACGATCCGAGGTATAACGCAGCCGGTAATATTCCTGCACATGATACAGATTCTCTGCTTCCGTATCGGAGGTTGTTACATAAAAGTCCGTCACAAAGCTGCCTGTCTGCTCGTCAATTTCCCTGATCGTGATCTGTGGATCCGTTTTCGCGGTGATCGGCAGCCCCGCATAAGTGATCTGGTCAAAGCTGCTGTGAATCGTTACCTTTCCCAGATTGGTATTATCTCCGGAAGAATTGGACTCCAGATACTTGGTAAGACTTTTGGCTGCTTCCTTATCAAAGGTTTTGATCGTGAAATCCTTCACAAATTCCAGTTTATCCGTCACATGATAATCTTCCTGGCTGATGATCCGCGTATAATAACGGATGGTGTCACCGGAAGCAGGGGTAATGAGCACAATCAGTTCATATTCCTGATTCATGTCAATAAGGTCTTTCAGCTCCAGCGTTGCAAAGAGCGTTCCATCGTCCCACTCTTCCCATTCGGGAACCTGCGTATTTTCAATTAAACGCTCTCCATCCACACTCCGGACTTCGAATGCAATGCTGTCAATTTCTGTCCCAAAGCGGTCAATCTGAAGAGCCACCTTCCGGCCTGACATCAGCGGTGTGATGGATTCCCGCATCAGATTCGTTTTCATTTCCTTGCGGTATCCGTGCATCGGATTCATCTCAATCCCGTTGAACCGTACCGTTACAACCGGAAAGGTGGCCTGCCCCATTTCCATCGTCATGTCGGTCGTTCCCTGATTGATGATACTGCCCGCAACAAACAGTGATATGAAAAATACCGCAATCACGATTGCAATATTAATGATCAGTTTCTTCATTCCTTTTCCCTATATTACGAATTACAATTTTCCTGTTCCATAAGCTTCTGCAGCGTGGTATGAATGTGAAGCTCCTGCGTCATCCTTAAAAGTTCGGTTTCAATCTGTGACTCTCTCCCTGCCGCCTCGTTCTGCTGCATATTGGATGTCTGCTTCGACAGATTTCTCTTCACTGCACGGATCAGCAGGTTCTTCGGCGTATGCTCCATATCGATAAATTCCAGAATCTGTGTGTCATACCCTGCCGTCTCAAGCGCTTCTGCCCGGACTGCATCGGTAAGAATCGCTGCCATACGCTCTTTTAATATACCATATTTCAATACCGGCTCCAATATGTCATTCTGAATCTGCCGGTTCACCTCATGCTGACAGCATGGCACGGAAAAGATGACCTTCGCATTCCATTTCATTGCCTTTTGCAGCGCATAATCCGTTGCCGTATCACACGCATGCAACGTCACCACCATATCCACTTCATCGCAGTCTTCATATTTTGCAATATCCCCGTGAAGAAACTGCAGTTTTTCATAGCCATAGCTCCGGGCAAGTTCGTTGCAGTGCCGGATCACATCCTGTTTAAGATCCAGGCCGGTAATTGCTACATCCTGTCCCTTCAGCTCATGCAGATAATAATACAGGGCAAAGGTGAGGTAGGATTTTCCGCAGCCAAAGTCAATGATATGCACGGTTCCTTTCTTTTGCAGTGTAGGCAGAATATCCTCCACAAATTCAAGATAACGGTTAATCTGTTTAAATTTGTCATACCTGGCATGTACAATTTTCCCCTCCGGGGTCTGCACTCCTAAATCAATCAGAAATGGAACCGGAATTCCTTCCTTCAGAATAT
>USDI01000153.1 GCA_900553305.1 uncultured Lachnospiraceae bacterium | reverse complement strand
GAAGCCCGGATTCCATGCAAATGCTTCCTTCACAGCCTGCGCGTTCTCACGGATTCCCTTTTCATCATAAAGATAAAATGGAGTAGGGAACTCTTGATTAATTTCCTGTGCTCTTTCTTTACTGATAAATGGTGCTTTTTTCATATGTTTATCCTTTCTCCTCATTTATTTCAATCAGCTTCATTTCATTGCGAAGCATCTCCTTAAACACCTCAATAATTCGCCTGCGCCGTATACAGACAGGTATCGGACTTGCTCTTATTAATTTCCCCGGTCAGTGCATACCCGGAATCGGTAATGAGATGCACGACATTTCCACGGCTTTCACTGTGGTATACCCTGGCATGCTCTTTTAGTTCTTCGGAATTCAATTCTCCGTCCGTAATCAATACGATCTTAATCTGACGCTTTACTAAAGACAAAAGCTCCCCTTCCAAGGCATTCACATATTCGGCCTTTGCTGCAATATACACCCGCATTTCCGTATGTTCCAGCATAAAGCTCATCTTACTGCGGATATTGGAATATCCTTCAACGGTAATATAGCCGGTGGAGGATTTCTTCACCTCCGGAATATGTTCACACAGATAGGTTCTTGCATTCTGCAGATCCTTCACCTTATGATCACAGAATTCTTCAATGGAAGCAGCCACATAACGGTTCGCGCTTCCCTGCACCAGAAACGCCGCTCCTTTCTCGGTTAGATCAGACAAACCACTGTAGACATTGGATCTGGAAATTCCCGTCATCTTTGCCACTTCATAACCGGTCAGTTCTCCGTTCTGATAAAGGCAAAGGTAAATATTGGCTTCCTGCCTGGTCAGTCCGAACTGAACCAGCTTATCCAAAATCAAATTTTCTTCCATCATACACCTGTTTCTTTATTCAATTAAATAAGCTGTACTATAGTGTTTCTTTTCAGGAACACTATAGTACAGCTTCGATTTCTTGTCAAGTAGTCATACTTTAGATATTCTCAATCTGCCAGTCAATCGGAGTCAGACCATGGCTCACCAGAAATTCATTGGTCTGGCTGAAATGTCTGCAGCCAAAGAATCCACGGTAAGCAGATAACGGGCTTGGATGCGGTGCCTTTAAAATCAGGTGTTTTGGATTCGTTAGCATCGGAATCTTACGCTGTGCGGGACTTCCCCAGAGCAGGTACACAATCGGACGATCCTGTGCATTCACTGCCTCAATAATGGCATCGGTGAACTGCTCCCAGCCTCTTCCCTGATGGGAGTTCGCCTGATGGGCACGAACCGTCAGAACAGTATTTAACATTAAAACACCCTGCTTCGCCCACTTTTCCAGATAACCATTATTCGGAATATAACAGCCACAGTCATCATGCAATTCCTTATAAATATTCTGTAAGGAAGGGGGAATTTCCTTCTGATCAGGCAGTACCGAGAAACAGAGTCCATGTGCCTGATGTGCATTATGATAAGGATCCTGTCCCAGAATCATCACCTTTACCCCACTTAACGGGGTCAGATGAAAGGCATTGAAAATATCATCCGCAGGAGGATAAATCACATGGGTATGATATTCCTCCTTCACAAACTGGTATAGCTCTCTGTAATACGGCTTTTTAAATTCACCACCGATGGCATCCAGCCAGTCATTTTGTATCATTGCCATAGTTTTCCTACTCCCTTATCCTAGTGTACACACATGAACTTTACTCTCTTCATGTCCTGCTTTTCTCATCTTCCGAGCCCCATTGCAATCTACAACCGTACGCTCACGCCACGATCTCTTAAATATTGTTTCACATCCCAGATTTCCAGTTCCCGGAAATGGAATAAAGAGGCTGCAAGCGCCGCTTCCGCCTTGCCCTCTGTCAATGCTTCATAAAAATGCTCCATCGTTCCTGCACCGCCCGATGCAATGACCGGAATGCCGACACTTTCTGCTACGGCTTTCGTCAGTGCAAGATCATACCCTGCTTTCGTTCCGTCACAATCCATACTGGTCAGAAGAATTTCACCGGCTCCCAACTGTTCCGCTTTCACGGCCCATTCCACCGCATCAATTCCCATATCCACTCTGCCGCCATTTTTAAAAATATTCCAACCGGAACCATCTTCCCTGTGCTTGGCATCAATGGCAACTACCACGCACTGGCTTCCAAACTTATCGGCCGCTTCACTAATTAATGCCGAATTCATAATTGCTGCCGAATTAACCGCAACCTTGTCCGCACCTTCCCGAAGAATCATTTTGAAATCTTCCACGGTACGGATTCCACCGCCAACCGTAAATGGAATAAATACATTCTCTGCAACCCGGCGCACCATATCTGCCTTAATCTCTCTTGCATCCGATGATGCCGTAATATCTAAGAAAACCAGTTCGTCTGCACCTGCCGCATCATAGATCTTCGCAACCTCAATCGGATCTCCGGCATCCCGCAGATTCACAAAGTTGGTTCCTTTGACCACCCGGCCATTATTCACATCCAGACAAGGGATAATCCGTTTCGTATGCATCCTACTTCCCCTCCCTGCAAATAGTAATAAAATTCTTCAAAATATGTAATCCGACCTCAGAGCTCTTTTCCGGATGAAACTGACAGGCAAAAACATTGTCATGTTCTACCGCTGCATGAACCAACGTTCCATATTCCGTCGTTGCCGCTACATCATCGGTATTTCCCGCTTTCAGATAATAGGAATGCACGAAGTACACGTAAGAATCCTCTTCAATCCCTTGAAAAAGACGGCTCTCCTTCGGGAAATGCAGGGAATTCCATCCAATATGAGGGACCTTCAGCTTCCCATCATCCGGAATCCGCACAATCTCTCCCGGTAACAGTGCCAGTCCCTGTACCCCCGGCGTTTCATCACTTTTTTCAAACATCAGCTGCAATCCAAGACAGATTCCAAGAAACGGAATCTTCCGCTCCACTACTTCATGAATCACCGGTTCCAGTTCATAGCCACGTATTCTTGCCATGGCATCCCCAAAGGCTCCTACTCCCGGAAGGATCACGCCGTCTGCACTTAAGATCTTCTCTGGTTCTCTCGTAATTACCGCTTCTTCTCCCAGAAACTGAATGGCCTTTTCCACGCTCTTAATATTACCGGCATCATAGTCAATTATTGCTATCATACATTGTCTCCCATGTCAATAAATGCTTCTTCATCCGGAAGTACATCCTCCGGAACGGCAGGCGTTTCTTCTGCCGGTTCCTCTCCCGGAAGATAAAATTCTGTTCCGTGAAGTAAGGAATCCAGTTTTTTTGTGTAGGTTTCATTATCGTAGCCGTTAATTTCAACCGCTTCCTCTGCCGATACCCCGTAATCGTCCTGTAAAACAGTGCAGATCTGCTCATAAATTGCTGTCAGTTCATTCAATGCACCATTCTTATCAGAACCCGCAAGTTCAAAATACAAATCCACTCCCTGAAAAAGTGCATCCAGTGCTTCGATGTCCTCGCCCAGTGCCATCCTGTTATGATAAGAATCCAGCTTATGCTGTAAAGAAAGAATCTCCGTTGCACGCTGATACATGATCTCATCGCTGCTTCCCAGCTTTTTGTTATTCAGCTGTTCATAAACAGTTTGATAATCTCCCGCATAAAAGGCTCTTCTTGCCTCCGTTTTATCTGCATATTCCGGAAGAAAACTACTTAAAAAGGTGATCGCAGCAATCAATGTTGCACAGAACGCAACAAGTACAATTGTCGCTCTTGTGGTGAGGATCTTCGGTTCCGGCGGACGCTTTTCTTTTTCTTTCTTTTCCTTCTTCTCTTTTTTCTTCTTTTTCTTCGAGGAGGCCTCTTCGATGTTCTCGCCCTCTTCTCCCTCTGTTCCTTCTGCTCCGGCAGCCTTGTCTGCCTTTTTTCCTTTTTTCTTCTTGTCCTTCTTCTTTTTCTTCTTATTCGCGTCCTCGGCATCCAGTTCTTTTATGATTTCAGCATTTTCACCGGTAGCATTCTCTGCCCCCTTATCTACCTCATCCTCAATTTCCTCTGCTTCTTCCGTTAAGAACTGCCATAGTCTTGCAAAAATTCCCGGTTTCTTTTCCTGTCCGGCTTCTGCATCCTTATCCCGAATATTGTCTAACGCATCATCGAGTGTTACTTCTGTACCTTCGTCAGTCATAAAACTGACTTCATCCGCTGCTTCTTTGGATTCCTGACCGGCTTCTCCTGTCGCTTCCCCACTTTCCTCCGGGGCTGCCTTGTACTTTCCAAATAGTTTCTTCCGGGGCTTTTTTTCTTTCTTTTCTTTTTTAGCCCTTTTCTCTTTTTTCTTTTTCGCCTTGGGATCTTCTGTGGAATTCTCTGTACTATCCGGTTCTTCTGCCACAGAAGTGCCTTCTGAGGGTGCTTCTTTGATTCCCTCCAGAAGAGCTAACATATCGGCATTACTGGTATCCAGACTTTCATTATTATCAACCTTCTTCAGCATTTCGTTAATATCAGAAAGATCTTCATCCTTACCTGCTATCTGATCAAGAAGTCCTGTAACATCCTCCCCGGACTGATCATTCTCCAGTGCCTTATTTTCATCTACTATATGATTTTCTGCAGACTTCATCTCAGTTTCCTGCGTTCCCGGTTCCTGCTCTCCATCCTGATCCCTCATGGACATCAGCAGATCATCCAGGTCTGACTTCCAGGCTTCCTTCGTTTCAGATTCCGCAGCATCCCCAGACATTCCTGCAGGTTCCACAGGGTTCCAGCCGGAATTACCGGTGCTTCCAGCCTGCATTACTTCACCTGCCTGATCTGCCCCGGATTCTTCCGCCGGCTCCTCAATCAATTCCTCAGGCTCCACATCAATCACCGGTTCCTCCGGCTTTTCGATCGGTTCATCCACAGGTGCTCCAACGATTTCTTCTTCCCCGGCATCTACAATCTCCTCCGGTTTCCCGGAATCTTCTGCCATATCAGCAGACCGGTCCGGCTCTATATGCTCTAAATCCTCTAATATACTGCTAAGATCCTCTGCTGAAAAATCAGACGGTTTACTTTCTGCTTCATTCATATCCTGCATTGCTTCTTCCATGGATCTCGGTTCGTTGTCCATCATGGATTTCAGCAAATCATCTAAGTATTGTTCTTCTGATCCCATACCTGTCCCCTCCAGTTCATACAGAGATAGTTTATCACACTAATATTATTTCGACAATTCCTTTAAAAAGTCTGCCGGGTTTTGACAGATTCCCTCTGCTTTTCCCGCAATTTCTTCCGTAATCTGGTACAAAGAGCTATGTACACGATACATGTACGCTTTATTATTAATAAAAGTCGTTTTCTCAAACGGCCAGCGGATCACCGTCGGATATGTCATGCCAACTCCAAGCTCCAATACACAAAGTTCCCGGTTCAATGTCCCCTGCAGCCATTTCTTATAGAGCGACCACTGGGACAGATAGCCATCCTCCACATAATTTTCCGTTTCCACATGATTAAATACAAGAGGCTTCCCACACTGCGGACAAACGGGCAGATGCAGCTCTGTCTCAGAAATCTCTCCTTTAACAAGAGCTTCCATCCTCACACTGGAAGCTACGCAAATCGCCACATGGCGTAACCACCCGGTTCAAATCCAGTTCGGAATCCCTAATGCTTCCATCCTGGCATAAAGAAACAATAAAATAATTCTTATGCTCTAATATCCTGGCAAGATTCTGATAAATCTCCTTATTCCCCTTTAATTCCTTCTGTAAAAAATAATATAACAGATACGGATAAACAGCAGTATTTTCTACTTTTTCA
>USDI01000152.1 GCA_900553305.1 uncultured Lachnospiraceae bacterium | reverse complement strand
GAAGAAGTTCTGTTTCGAGGATGGCGCAGAAGATCAGAAATTTGTTGTCCTGTCTTTACAGTAAAAGAAATGGATGAATTGGCAGGGAAATTTAAAGATACTGACGAATAATATAAGAAGGGGAGAAGGGCCGCAACATGGGATCATTCATGCTGCAGCCCTTATATTAAGTAAATATGAATTCTCAAAGTGAACATGCAATGTTAAATTCTCTCTGCAAAGCTCATGTAATACTCTCTGCAAAATTCATTGATTCTATCTAAAATTTTCTTCATAACAGTCACCTTAACCTTTCTGGAAAAAATGTTTTCAGTTACATTTAAGAGGTCCGGCCTGACTTCCTTTTGATGATTTTACTTTAACACAAGGTAGTTATAATGTGAAATACATATTGTGAATGGATTATAATACCTATTTGGTATAGAAACAAATATTTGTATTGAAGTATATTAAAACAGTGGAGTGGCGTGAACTTGTCTCCCGGTTTTGTTTGTGATAAGATGTAACTGTTCTGAAGAACCATATTTCGCAGATCCCGTGCAGAAACAGAAAGACGAGGCAGACCATGTATCAGTATCAGACCAGAATTCGTTATAGTGAATTGGATGAGTCCGGACATTTAAAGCCGGAGGCACTATTGGACTATTTTCAGGATTGCTCCACGTTTCAGTCCGAGGATCTTGGAATCGGAATCGGGTATTTAAAGGAGCGGAATATGGTGTGGGTGCTTAGCAGCTGGCAGATCGTAGCAGAGCGGTATCCATTGCTTGGAGAGACCGTGACGGTTGGAACACAGCCATATGAGTTCCGCAGCTTTATGGGCTTCCGTAATTTTGTGATGGAGGATGAAGCCGGCAACCGGATTGCTTATGCGAATTCGCTGTTCAGTCTGATTGATATTGAGACAGCGCATCCCATGAGACCGACGGAGGAGATACTTGAAAAATATGTGCTTGGTGAGAAGATCCCGATGGATTATGCTCCAAGAAAAATTGCGATTCCGGACGGAGCGGTAAAGGGAGAAGAGATCCTCATTCTGCCGCATCATCTGGATGTGAACCATCATGTAAACAACGGTCAGTATGTACGGATTGCCATGGATTGTGTTCCCAAGGGACTTAAGATCCGACAGCTGCGTGTGGAATATAAGAAGCAGGTGAGACTCCATGAGGTGCTGGCTCCTTATGTGTCGCGTACAGAAACAGGAGCCTATGTTGTAGTACTGAAAAACAGGGAAGACGAGATCTGCTGTGTGGTGGAGCTGGAATGCCGTGAAGTGTAGCGGCGACCGGCGGTGAAATAACAGTGGATGACCTGAAGAAACAAATGGCAGAGGATGACCTGAAGAAACAAATAGCAGTGGATGACCTGAAAGAAACAAATGACAGAGGATGGTCTGGAAGAAACAAATGACAGAGGATGATTTGGAAGAAACGAAAGCGGGAGAATGGAAATATGGTTACACTGAATGATTATCTGTATTCCGGGGATACCGTTCTGCGTATCCTGCAGAAATACATGGAGGATCTGCGGAAGGAAGCGAAGAAGACGCACAATGAAATTGATCTGGCACATTGTAATTTTCTGATTCAGATTATGGAATTGTTGGAGCACAATGACTTCCTGACGGCACAGTCCCAGAAGATCCGGGAATTTTACAAATATATGGCAAAAGAGTATCCTTATCTTTCCTTTACCTTTAAAGGGAGAATCAAGTCGCTCATCCGTGCGGAAGAGAAGTTCAACGGATATGTGGTGGAATATATTTATGATTATTATACGAAATACCATGAATATCCTTCTGTGCTGGAACTGAAGGAAAAGCTGAACTGCTTCCGGGATCTGATTGCATACCGGATCGTGGTATCGATGCCGCGGTGTCATTTAAAGAATCCGTCAGAACGTGAAAAAGAAGAAATCCAGCATCTTTATGAAATTGCGAATGTGCTTCCGGGTTTTTTAGAGGAGAGAGGATTTACCGTGGAACCGACCGGAGGAGTCAAGGAGAGCCGTTCAGCGTTACTGATGGATGAGGTTCGTCCTTATTACCGGGATTATATTGAAGGAGAAAGTCCGAGTAATTACCGCTCCCTTCATATTACTTTTTACGATAACAGCGCAAGGTGCTATATGGAAATGCAGCTCCGGACGAAGGAAATGGATGATATTGCAGAGATCGGTTCTGCCAATCATCAGGCGTATGAAAAGCGTCAGGAAGAGTCCCGTGCCAGAAGAGATGCGATTCCGGAGGGAGAATGCATTTACTTTGATGAGGCATACGAGCGTGGGATGCTTCTGCAGAAGCTGAATTTAGCTGACGTGGATGTCAACATGTTTGCAGCCATGAGTAACACCCTTATGAATGACGGGTGTGGTTTATTCCGCGGTCGGCTGATTTTGCCGTACGAACACTTATCACGGTTCCAGAATGACCTGATCGATTAACAAGGAAGGTGACAGAGATGTCAGAAATAACCAAAAGAGCATTGGAGCAGTCCTTAAAGAATTTACTGCTGAAAAAGCCATTAAATAAAATCACGATTAATGATATTGCGGAGGACTGTGGAATCAACCGCATGACGTTTTACTATCATTTCAAGGATATTTATGATCTGGTGGAATGGTCGTGTCTCGAGGATGCCCAGAAAGCGTTGAAGGAAAAGAAGACCTATGACACCTGGCAGGAGGGGCTGCTGCAGATCTTTTATGCGGTGCGGGAGAACAAGCCCTTCATTATGAATGTGTATCATTGCGTAGACCGGGCGCAGGTTGAGAAATATCTGACGCCGCTTACGGATGAGCTGCTGATGGGTGTCATTGAAGAAAAGTCCAGGGAAGTGCAAGTGCGCAGCGGGGATAAGGAATTTATTGCGCGGATCTTTTCCTACTGCTTTATTGGAATTATGCTCGACTGGGTAAGGGATGATATGAAGGAGGATCCGGAGATCATCGTGGACAAGCTGGCTCTGGTATTGAAGGATGCGGTAACCAATGCCATTGACCGTATGAGAATATGAGACCCTTTGTGGAATACATCAAAACAGTTGATTTGATAAAATTTTATACAATATGAAGGCTTCTGATAAAAGTTTTATCAGGAGTCTTTTTCTGTTTATAGTAAAGGATTCAGGGCAGACTTATAATAGGCTCATAACAAAGAGATACAGTAAAGAAAACAATTTCACTGTAAATCAGAAACCCATAGGAACAGGCTTAAGAGATAAGCAGACAACCATTTATTTAAGGAGGTAATTGATTATGTATTATTCAGCAGGTACTTATGAAGCTTTTGCACATCCGGAGAAGCCGCAGGGCGTTGATCAGAAATCCGCATATATTATAGGAACAGGCCTTGCAGGACTGACCGCAGCATTTTATCTGGTACGTGATGGTCAGATGAAGGGAGAACACATTCATTTATTGGAAAAGCTGGAGCTGGCAGGCGGAAGCTGTGACGGCCGCAAGGATATCACCAAGGGCTTTTACATGAGAGGCGGACGTGAGATGGATAACCATTTCGAGGTTATGTGGGATGTTTTCCGTGATGTTCCTTCCATTGAAACCGAGGGTGTATCCGTACTGGATGAATATTACTGGCTGAACAAGCATGATCCGAACTATTCCCTTTGCAGAGCATCGGTAAACCGTGGTGAGGATGCCCATACCGATAAGCAGTTCAAGCTGGATAAGGAGTCTGCAATGGCACTTTCCAAGCTATTTATCACACCGGAGAAGGATCTGGAAGGAAAGAAGATCTCCGATGTGTTGCCGGATTCCTTCTGGGAGACGAACTTCTGGCTTTACTGGCAGACCATGTTCGCATTCCAGCGTTGGTCCAGTGCTTTGGAAATGAAGCGTTACCTTTGCCGTTATGTGCATCATATTGATGGACTTCCGGATTTCAGTGCACTTCGTTTTACCAAATACAACCAGTACGAGAGCATGATTCTTCCTCTGGTGAAATATCTGGAGGCACACAATGTCAAGATTGAATATGGCATGGATGTAAAGAACGTCATTATTGATAAGGTTGGCGATAAGAGAGTCGCAAAGCAGATCGTTTATGTAAAAGACGGACAGGAACAGACCATTGATCTCATCGAGGATGACCTGGTATTCATTACCAATGGCTGCTGTACCGACACCTCCTGCTATGGCGATCAGACGCATACACCGGATTTAAGCCAGGTAAAGAATGGTGCCGGAGAATCCTGGGATATGTGGAAAAACATTGCAGCCCAGGCAGAGCATGGTGAATATGGTAATCCGGATGCATTCTGCAGCGATGTGGATGCAACCAACTGGATGAGCGCTACGGTAGCAACCTCCAATGAAGAGATTATCCAGCACATTATGAATGTCTGCAAGCGTGATCCCAGAACCGGTAAGGTTACAACCGGTGGTATCGTAACCGTAAAGGACAGTACAGAAAACTGGTATCTGTCCTGGACCATTAACCGTCAGCCGCAGTTCAAGTCCCAGGACAAGAACATGGTGCTTGTATGGTTATATTCCCTCAATACCAATAAGCCCGGTAATTATGTACAGAAAGCAATGCGTGACTGTACCGGCGAAGAGGTTTGTCAGGAATGGCTGTATCATATCGGAGTTCCGACTGACCGTATTGAAGAGCTTGCTAAGAATGCATGTAACACAACGACCTGCTTCATGCCGTATATCAATGCATTCTTCCAGCCCAGAAAATGGTCCGACCGTCCGCTGGTTGTACCGGAAGGTGCAGTAAACTTCGCATTCCTTGGACAGTTCGCAGAGACACCGCGTGATACCATTTTCACAACAGAATACTCGATGCGTACCGGTATGGAAGCTGTTTATACCCTGCTGAATGTAGACCGTGGTGTGCCGGAAGTCTGGGGCAGCAAGTATGATGTCCGCGAACTGCTTCGTGCCTGCTACTATGCAATCGATAAGAAGCCGATCACCGAAATGAAGCTTTCCCTTCCTGAAAAGGAACTCCTTCGGATTGTATTAAAGAAGGTAAAAGGAACGGATCTTGAGATCCTGTTGAAGGAAAGTGGATTGATTTCATAATAAATTTATAACGGAACCGGGTGTCTGGTATGGCAGACACCCGGTTCCGTTAGTTTATATCTTCTGGTTTTATAATGGGTAAGGTATCATCAAAAACTTGTGATACTGTGGTTAAATATTCTCCATCAACGTATAGATCATAGGTTTGATCATTGTTTAAGAGCAAGTAACTGTTTCCGCTGTTAATGGAAAAAGTGGTTTGTTGAATATCACTAGGGGCAGGAGATGACGGTTCAAAAATAATGCGGTTTGGCAGTAACATGGCAAGTAATAACAGAATAAAAGTACAAAAACAGGTAAGCCGTTTCGGTTGATATTTAGGCGCCTCTGTGGATATGTGGTGATAATTCAACAAGTATTTAACCCGGCAGGTTATATTCTGGGTTGAATTGAAAGCAGTGGATAATGGAGATAAATTATCCATTGAATATTGCGACAAAGAAACCAGACATTTCATGTACTCATATTGTTGCAGTTCAGAAGTGTGTCTGGTTATATAGGTATCTACACGAAGTTCCTGGTAGGATATCATATTTTTCCGCAACATATAAATAAATGGATTCCACCAATAAAGAGAACATAGGATTTCTCCGGTAAAACGAATCCATAAATCTTTAAAGTGATAATGACAGGCCTCATGAAAATAAATATAGTATAATTCCTGCTTCGTAAAAGCAATCTGTGGCAGTACTATAGTTGGATGAACTAAGCCAATAAGAAAAGGAATTCGTACAGATGGATTCACAACAATCGGA
>USDI01000151.1 GCA_900553305.1 uncultured Lachnospiraceae bacterium | reverse complement strand
AATTTATATGGCGAAGTAACCCCATTCGTAAAACCTAAGTTGCTTTAGCAACGGTTTTACGAATGGGGTTCTGAATAGACATTCATATAATTCCAACCGAGGTATTCCCTATGATTTTCTGTGACTATCCGATTATCGGCTCCGAAAAGGAGCTCCCTGTTTATTTAATTAATATGGGATTACAGCAATGTCAGGATCACGTGATCCGCAGGAACGGGTACCCCTGCCCCCAGATTCTGTTCTGTACTAAGGGCAGCGGTACCTTACTTTATGAAAATAAGAAATGTCTGATTCCACCAAATACGTTTCTCTATCTCCCGGCCGATTTTCCGCATGAATATTATCCGGATGAGGATGTATGGAACATTCACTGGATTGTCCCTGCCGGGGATGCTCTTCCCCTGCTATTAGGAAATCTTGACATGAAAGAGCCGGGTATTTTCCATCTGACAGAAACTACCCGGCTGGAATATCTGTTCCGTTCCATGCATGACGCCCTGCATTCGGACAATCTGCTTGGCAACTATCGTGCATCCGGACTATTATACTCCTTCCTTGTGGAGTTCAACCTTTGCATTTCCCACAGGGAATCCGGCAACACCTATCATCCGGCACTAATCAAGGCCATTGATTATATCAACAATCATTATCAGTCTTCCATCACCATGGAAGAATTATGCAGCCACTGCGGTGTAAGCAAGCAGCATCTGTGTCTGCTCTTCCGCACCATGCTCCATACCCGGCCCATGGAATATGCTGCCAAACGCCGCATTCAGGTTGCCAAAGAGCTTCTTACCGGCACATCCATGACCATTGAGCAGATTGCAGCAGAAACCGGATTCTGTACCGCAAGCTATTTCTGTAAAATGTTCAAACGCTATGAAGGAATTACTGCCGTACAATTTAAACGTGATTTTATTTCAACGGTTTAGCCGCTGCCTTATCCTTCCACTTCCATCACCTTAAACCGGCTGATCATATCCCGCAGGTTCTCTGCCTGACTGCTCATCTCATGACTTGCAGCCGCGCTTTCCTGTGAAGTTGCAGAATTTGACTGTACCACATCATTGATCTGCTCAATACCGGCATTGATCTGTAATATCTGCTCTGTCTGAATTTGCAAGGCTTCTGCGACACCGGTCACCTCAGTTGTGATTACCTTTGAACCTTCTGCCACCTCTTCGAGCTGCTTTGCGGTCTCTTCTGCAATAACCATACCCTTTTCAACAGCCCGGACGGAGCTCTCAATTAATGCTGCCGATTCCTGTGCCGCCTTTGCGCTCTGGTCAGCCAGAATATTTACCTGATTTGCCACTACCGCAAAGCCTTTTCCTGCTTCTCCGGCTCTTGCAGCTTCAATGGATGCATTCAGTGCAAGTAAATTGGTCTGACTTGCAATTTCATTAATTGTTGCAATAATTTTGTCAATTTCCTATTTCCTTCGGTCAGTTCTGCCGCGACATTTTCAATGGCATGCAATGGCTCCAATATGGTATGAAGTACTCTTTTTCCTATTCTGATTGCCAGAAGAATTGCCAGCACCAGACAAACGACAATAATGCATACTCCCACAACTGCACAAAGTATGGTAAGGTTCACAGCCTGTTCACTCAGTTCATCAGTCACTGCGTCCAGCTTCTGTGCAATTTCCACCAATGTGTTCAATGCCGGAGTACACTCATTTAAAATATCATCAACGGCCTGCTGGTCCTGCCCTTCTTTAATCTCCTTAATGATGGCCAAGCCCTTATTTCCCCAATCGGAAAGTGCGGAGGAATATTCATTGTAAAGCTCCTCCGAAACCACACCGGTTTCTTTTAAGGTCTTCAATTCCCCTTCTACGTTGTCAAGAAGACCGACCACCGTTTCTTCATAACCATCATAAGAGGAGGCATCACTATTCAGTGCCATTTCCCGGATATTTCTTGCAGCTGCATTAATTCTACAAAGCTTCACTGCGGTATCTGCGGCATTGACCTTTTCAACATAATTGTGCATGTTTGCAAACAACGCACCGATAACCAACATAGAAAGCAATCCTGAAACCAGCGTCATGGCAATGACTGCTTTATAACCATAATTGATCCTTTCCTGCAAATGCATTTTTTCCAGTTTTTTCTTTCATTGTGCTCTTTTTTGATAACATAGCCTGCTATTTCCTTTCGTTCGTATTTGCGCAACCATTCCTGCATGAATGCCTGGCAGTAGAAAGCCATTTTGCATGGCTCTGAACCATTGCATATTTATATACTTTATATAGCACTTTTCTACCTTTTCATGAATAATGCTCTGATTATTCCGTCATTTTAAACAATTATCTGCAATGCATAGTCCTATTTTCCCATTGTTTTATTGTGCATTATTTATACAAATTCCTTTACTTCTTCATCACATTAAACAAACCATGCCTGCAGGTCATTGCTCAGAGAATCTGCCACGCATCCAGTCAGCATACCAGAACACAATCTCCGCAACATGATGCAGATCTCCTTCTTTGCTGGTCATTCTGAAGACCTCCTTATATGCCATGAACCAGTTCTCCAGTCTTTCTGCAAGCATTCTTCCTCTGGCACGATCAAAGGCTCCGGTTTCTTCACGATCCTTTGCCAGAAGTCCGGTCTCATTCCAGATGGCTATCCCCTGCAGCGTAACGGACAGCAACTGAAGCTGTCTTTTATCCGCAGGCATTGCTGCTGTATTCTCTAAAAATCTTTGATACAGCTCCTTCAGTGCCACCTCTGCCTGTTCTGTCTTTTCCTTCTCCACGTTACGGAAAAGATCCTCTTCCTCGTCAAGCTTCTGCTTCAGAGCCCTGCTTTCATAATACAGAACTGCTTCTCTCCACTGAAATACAGACCGTTCACAAATCTGTGCCAGATTTGCCACATAAGTCTCCGTTGTATCCCCATACTCTATCCGCGAAATCATCCGGTTCAGCTCCGCAAAAGGAATATTCTCTCCATTCCACGAAAATACAGCGCCATAAATCATGCCCGGTACAGAAAAGGCAGGATCATTGACATGTCCGAAATCACCCCAGTCGGTATTCAGAATGCCGATTCCATGATATTTTTTTGCATAACCGCACATTCTGGTAATATTTTTATAAGAGTTTTCGATCAGATTTGCCCACTGATTCCAGCCACACACACCGGGACACAGATACTGTGTCGCACCTGCTGTGGCAATCGCAGCCGTCTCATTCTCTCTCTGATCCGGCGCATATCCCCAGTTCAGACAGATCATGCTCTCAGGAAGCTCTTTAAGAAGCTCCGGCGACTTCCAGATAATATCTCCCCAGAACATCGGAATCTTTCCCTTATCCACCAGAAACTCTGCCAGTTCCTTCACATAATCCACATAAAGCCTGTGAACTCCACGTTCTTCTGCAAGCGCCCTGGATTTGTATTTTCCGAGACAGAAGGTTTCATCCGCACAAAGATTGAATTTATCCGATGAAAACAGTGACATATATTCTGTAATCATGCTCTTAATCAGCGGAAGGGATCTATCATCGGACACATTAATGGTATGATACCGCATCCGGTTCAGGAAGGAAAACGGAGCCTGCCAGGAATTCTCCATTTCGCACAGTTCTCCATAGGTTCTTGTCGACAGCAGCTCACACAGATGCCCGAAGCTTGCCAGAGAAGGCACCAGTTCAATATGGCGTTCCCTGCAGTACCGGTCAAATTCCAGAATTTCTTCTGCCGTAAGGGGAGTCTGGTCTCTCCACATTTCCGAAAAGTCCCTGAACAGATAGGTATGCTCTACATACAGCTGCAGCTGGTTCAGCTTATACCGGCACATTCTGTCTGCTATTTTTTTCAATTCCTCCAGCTTAAGGACACGCCCTCTTGTCTGATCAAAATAATATCCCCGGTACAGCATATCCGGTGTATCCTCAAGATGGCAGCAGGGAAGGCTTCCACCACACTGTCCCAGCACCTGGCACAGGCTTTCCACACCATATAACACACCGGCTCCATCCCCTCCGGCGATCCGGATACCGGTCTCCTCAATCGTCAGTTCATATGCCTGCTCCTGCAATCCGGGCTCAACTGTCAGGAAAATATCTCCGGGCTTTGCTTCCCCCACAGAAACCTGCAGCATCAGACCGGTGCTGTACCGGATTTCCTTAAGTAGCCGGATGACTGCATGATGCGCTGTATCAGCCACCTCTCTGGTCATTGTGATTCCCGTATGATGGCTAAGAAGCAGCTGTCCCTCTGACTGACTGAATTTTTTCGGTTTTGGCAACAAATACATATCGATTCCTCCTTATAGTGATTTTGCACGCGAACCCCCCCCGCCGTTCTATAGGAGCCTTGCCTGTAGAGATTTCGATCTCCCAGGGTACGCACCCCTGTTAAATGTAACTTTCAATCACCTTTGACCTATTTCATCCATATATAATTCTGCAATATATGATGGTCCATTGCACCAGAGTCTTGTTTCCTTATCATATAAAGCCTTGCCCGTCTTAGAACATAAGAAATCACCTAATACTTCTTTACAGTCCTTTCCTGTCTCTTCAGCAATCTCTTCAACTGCCATAGTAATGAGAAGATCAATTGTAAAATCCATTTTTTCTTTTGAAATTGTTACTTCAGACACTTCTTCTCGCCCTCCACAAATTTCAAACATTTGATTGCATTTATTGAAGTTCCACTATTTTACATGATGTATCACATTCCTTTATACGCATCTGAACCTTTCCATATTTCATATCCCTGTCTTCTTGCTGAATCATAAACCGGCTGCATATTCTTCTGGAGAATGTTATAAAATTCTTCCCTCGAATTTCCCTTGCGATATAATTCCTGTCCTGCCCAGATTGAATGCAGGTTATCCCGGAAACATCCCTCGTACAATTTATGAATTTCGGCTTTCTCGTGGATAAATCCATAGAGCAGATACTGATTGGCAGCAAATCTTTCAAAAAAAGGATCCCACTTTGGAAGTTTGTTGCTCTTTGAAGAATTTAAAGACGAATCCATCGGCATCAGATTCCAGAGTTCATCATTCATCACAAACGACCAGGGAATAAAGTGGTCCACATCATACTCTTTCGGTTTAACAATTTCATCCGTAAATACATCCCTGACTGTGCTAAGGTCAAGAACACCTTCCCATAGCTTACGCACATTGTTAAGCTTACGCATCTTCTCATTCATCGGCTCCAGTTTATAAACCAGTCCCGGGACCTCCGGATTATTATTCTGAAGCCACTTGATTTTCTCATATTGAATCCATCCAAGAATGGTGACCATATTATCCTGAATCATTTTCATCCAGGATGGCTGAAAATAAATTTCCTTCTTTAACTTACTGCTCTCGCCAAGGGTATAAGGCAGCAATACAACCTCTTTATTGATATGTGCAATATAGGCTGTCATTCTTCTTACACTTCCCCAATCTGCCGTTTCTTCCGTCTTGTC
The DNA here is from genome assembly GCA_900553305.1 of uncultured Lachnospiraceae bacterium. Lineage (GTDB taxonomy): Bacteria > Bacillota > Clostridia > Lachnospirales > Lachnospiraceae > Suilimivivens. Next base: position 371 of record USDI01000151.1, on the reverse strand, counting down.
AAAAAATCCTGCAAGGGCACGATAAGGAACCATATTCGTAAGCTGCTCTTTCACTGCCCTTAAATCAGAATTATATTCTTTTATTGCATTCTTAATCTCAACCTTTGAAGCATTAGCCGGAAGACCACTTAATTCAGATAATTTAAGTACTGCCCGCTCAAGTCCGTCCCGTACCTGTCCATCCATCTGTAATCCGCTAAGATGGATGTGGAATTCCCTGACCGAATACCAGGCATTACAGATCATCTCATCAATAACAGTATCAAACGTAGCTTCCCCGATATCTTCTGAAATCAACTGAACAATTGCTTCCAGCCAGTAGAACTTATAGCAATATGAAGGATCCTTCATCATATGAGAAAATCCTTCAA
>USDI01000150.1 GCA_900553305.1 uncultured Lachnospiraceae bacterium | reverse complement strand
GTTTGACGCCGGAACGCAGGAAGGAACTTCGGGAGCTGGCAAGACAGTTTTGAACAAATCGACAGGAAGGTTAGGGAGTATCTGTGATCGAAGAAAAAAGAAATGCAAGTACATATGTGTTTGGTCTGGATATTGGAACCAGAAGCATTGTGGGAACGGTAGGCTACCGGAATCAGAACCAGTTTATCGTGGTGGCACAGCGGGTTAAGGAGCACGATACCCGTGCCATGCTGGACGGACAGATTCATGATATCCAGAAGGTAGGCGATACCATCCGCATGGTGAAACAGGAATTGGAGGAGGCTATCGGAGAAAAGCTGAAGGGTGTCTGCATTGCGGCAGCAGGACGTGTGCTTCGTACGGTGACAACACATGAAGAAATCCAGTTCCAGAATGAACAGGAGATTTCCAAGGATGATATTTACCGTCTGGTATCCTCGGGTGTGGAGAAGGCTTATCGGGAGTTCTTAAATGAAGAAAAAGACAGTGATGTGAAATTCTACTGTGTCGGACACTCCGTGGTACGCTATTATCTGAATGGATATCCGATGGGAAACCTGGAGGAACATAAGGGAAGAAACATCGGCGTGGATCTGATTGCCACGTTCCTTCCGGATGATGTCGTGGACGGTCTGTATAAGGCAGTAGAGATTGCAGGACTGGAAGTAGCAAGCCTGACCCTTGAGCCGATTGCAGCCATCCAGCTTGCGATTCCGGAACGGTTCCGGATGCTGAATATTGCACTGATTGACGTTGGAGCCGGAACCAGTGATATTTCCATTACCAATGATGGCTGTATCATTGCGTATGGGATGATTCCGGTTGCGGGAGATATCTTAACAGAAACGATTGCAAAGCATTGTCTGGTGGACTTTGCAGAGGCAGAGAGGATTAAACGGGAGGCCGGAAAGAGCGATACCGTTTCTTATATGGACATCATGCTTCTTCCGCAGACGATCCGCAGCGAAGAGGTAAATGAGATCCTGGCACCGGTGATTGAAGATATGTCTACGCAGGTGGCAGACAAGATTATGGAATTAAACGGTGGAAAGCCGGTGAGCGCGGTCTTTATCGTCGGTGGCGGCGGTAAGATGGCAGGATACGCCGAAGCCGTTGCTGAAAAGCTTGGTATTGCGAAGGAGCGTGTTGCCCTCCGTGGTGAAGAGGTCATGCAGAATGTAGTATTCCGTGAGGATATTAAGAAGGACAGCCTTTTGGTTACGCCGGTTGGCATCTGCATGAATTACTATGAACAGAATAATAACTTTATCTTTGTAAGCTTCAATGGCAGCAGGATTAAGATGTACGACAACAACAATCTGACGGTTGCCGATGTGGCATTGCAGGCACAGTTCCCAAAGGATGGCCTGTTCCCGAAGCGGGGCAAAGAGCTTACCTTCCAGGTGAACGGAAAGCAGCGGATGGTGCGCGGTCTGCGTGGTGAGGCAGCCGTTGTGGAAGTTAATGGCAAGATTGTAGACTTAAATACTACGGTTCGCGAAAATGATATTATCGTGGTAACAGAATCAACCGCCGGGGATGCGGCAAAGGCTGCAATCGGAGATCTGCCGGAGGCAACAGAAAGTATCTGTGTGATTGTAAATGGTAATAAGGTTGAAATCCCGAAGTTTGCACAGGTGAATGGAGCACTGCAGTCTTCCTATTATGAAATTCAGGAGAACGATGAAATCGAAATGCTGAATTACTATACCGTACAGCAGATCGCGGAATTCATGGATCTTTCCCTGACGCCAGATCGGGAGGTTTTCGTAAACCACCAGAGTGCAGAATGGAATACTCCGGTTTATGAGAATTTCACGGTGAATTTTGATCTGGAAAATGAAACCGGAAGCGGAGCTTACGGAGAACTTAGTGAGGAAGAAACAGAAGAAGAGACAGAAGGAAGTACAGCAGGAAACGGAAAAGTAAATTCTTCGAAGGAAACGACAGAGCAGTCCGGAGGTACAAACACCAAGGAGAGCACAGAGACTTCAAAAGAAGAAGGTGCTTCTGCAGAAGCTTCTGACGAAGAAAAGAAACCGGCCAGACCGACAACGATTATTGTTGTGGTGAACCGTTCACCGGTAACGTTAAGCGGAAAACCATCCTATGTATTTGTGGATGTCTTTGATAAAATCGACTTCGATCTGACAAGACCGAAGGGGAAAAATATTGTGACAAGTTTAAATGGCAAACCGGCACAATATATGCAAACGCTTCATGATGGCGATGTGATCGACATCTACTGGAGCAACTAAGGAGGAACGAACGTGAGATTGTGCAGTGTTGCCAGCGGAAGCAGTGGAAACTGTATTTACGCAGGAACGGATACCACCCATCTGCTTGTAGATGTAGGGGTCAGCGGAAAGAAAACAGAAGCAGGATTGAATGAACTGGGAGTTTCCATGAGAGACATTGATGGAATTCTTGTTACACATGAGCATTCTGATCATATTGCGGGACTTGGTGTTTTAGCCAGAAAATACGGCACACCCATTTATGCAACGAACGGAACGATCCGGGCAATTCAGGATATGCCTTCTGTCGGGAAAATCCCCGAGGAGCTGTTCCATCCCGTTCGCGCGGATGAAAAAATTATAATTAAAGATATGGTCTGCAATCCGATGAAGATTTCACACGATGCAGCAGAGCCGGTTGCCTACCGGATTCAGTATGGAAAGAAACGGATTGCGATTGTCACCGATCTTGGAACGTATAACGATTATACGATTGAATCCTTAAGAGGAATGGATGCCCTGTTTTTAGAAGCAAATCATGACATTCATATGCTGCAGGCCGGACCGTATCCGTATCCCCTGAAGCAGAGAATCTTAGGAGATCGTGGACATTTGTCGAATGAACGGGCAGGACAGTTACTCTGCTCCCTGATCCATGATAACTTACAGGCGGTTGTGCTTGGCCATTTAAGCAAGGAAAACAATATGCCGGAGCTGGCTTATGAGGCGGTACGGATTGAGGTTACCCTGGAGCAGGGAAAGAACATGGATTTTCCAATGTATGTGGCCTCCCGGAACGAGGTATCCCAGGTGATTCACATTGCCTGATCACAGCCCGATTGCAGAAGAGCCAGGGCAGATTATGAAAGGCTGATGCGCAGGATCCATCAGCCTGTTATATGCGTGAAATTAAAAGATAAAAAGTAACTGTGAAAGTACTGAACAGTTACGATAAAAATAAATAAAAATATATGATTTAAGGAGAACATTATGAAAAAAACAATTATTACCGTAGTAGGAAAAGACACCGTAGGTATTATCGCAAAGGTCTGCACATATCTGGCCGGGAATCAAATCAATATCGAGGATATTTCCCAGACAATTGTACAGGGCTTCTTTAACATGATGATGATTGTAGACACAAAGGAATGTCCGAAGCAGTTCGGAGATGTGGCAGATGAGTTAAAGGCTCTTGGTGATGAAATTGGTGTTGAAATCAAATGTCAGAAGGAAGAAATATTTGATAAAATGCATCGTATCTAGTCCTCAAATATAGGAATATACAGTAACTGTGAAGGTACTGAACAGTTACAATAAACAAAGGCAAAATAAAGGGAACAATTAAGGGAGCAGAAGCATGATTAACTTACGCGAAGTAGTAGAAACGAATGAAATGATCGACAAGGAGAATCTTGACGTCCGTACCATTACGCTGGGAATCAGTCTGTTAGACTGCATTGATTCAGATTTGCAGCGTTTAAATGACAGGATTTATCATAAGATTTATGATGCTGCCAGGGATCTGGTAAGAACCGGTGAAGAAATTTCCAAGGAATTTGGAATTCCTATTGTGAACAAACGTATTTCAGTGACACCGATTGGTCTGATCGGTGGGGCAGCATGCAAAACAAAAGAAGATTTTGTGGAGATTGCAAAGACCTTAGACCGTGTGGCCAAGGATGTCGGAGTGAACTTTATCGGAGGATATTCGGCATTGGTTGCAAAGGGAATGACACCGGCAGAGGAGCTTTTGATCCGCTCCATTCCGATGGCTCTGTCCCAGACAGAACGAATTATGTCGTCCGTAAACCTGGGTTCTACCAAAACCGGTATCAATATGGATGCGGTTAAGCTGATGGGAGAAGTAATCAAGGAAACAGCCCTCTTAACCAAGGACAAGGATTCTTTGGGATGTACGAAGCTGGTTGTCCTGTGCAATGCACCGGATGACAATCCGTTTATGGCAGGTGCGTTTCATGGTGTAACGGAAGCGGACAAAATTATCAATGTCGGAGTCAGTGGACCGGGTGTTGTTAAGACTGCCCTGACGAAAGTCCGTGGAAAGAACTTTGAGGTTCTGTGTGAAACCATTAAGAAGACGGCATTTAAGGTAACCAGAGTCGGACAGCTCGTTGCGCAGGAAGCTTCCAGGCGTCTTAACGTTCCGTTCGGTATTGTCGATCTGTCTTTAGCACCGACTCCGGCCATCGGAGATTCCGTAGCAGATATTTTGTGTGAAATTGGATTAGAGCATGCCGGAGCACCGGGAACGACTGCGGCACTTGCATTATTAAACGATCAGGTGAAAAAAGGCGGCGTTATGGCTTCCTCCTACGTTGGAGGATTGAGTGGTGCGTTTATTCCGGTCAGCGAAGATCAGGGAATGATTGATGCGGTAGATGCCGGTGCTCTTACTATTGAAAAGCTGGAAGCCATGACGTGCGTATGCTCGGTTGGACTTGATATGATTGCTATTCCGGGAGACACCCCGGATACGACCATCTCCGGAATCATTGCGGATGAAATGGCAATCGGTATGATTAACCAGAAGACAACAGCTGTCCGTATCATTCCTGTGATTGGGAAGGGTGTTGGTGAGAATGTAGAATTCGGAGGCCTTCTTGGACACGCACCGATTATGCCAGTAAACGGCTTCTCCTGCGACGCTTTTGTGAACCGGGGAGGACGGATTCCTGCACCGATTCACAGTTTTAAGAATTAAAAATAACGTCCAAGTGGTTTAAGATAATCTTAAGAATCCCCGCATTGTCCTGCGGGAATAAATATGCTATAGTCTGTATACAATATCGTTTGACTATACAAGATCATGAGGTGTGGAATGAAATCAAACAAAAAGCGGAAGACATTATTTGTTACAGTACTTATGCTTTTATCCTTAAGTCTGTTGGCTGGCTGTGGCGGTAAGAAGACAGAGGAAGCAGGTGCCGAAAGACCGGAGTATATCTATGTGCCGGAATATTTTAATCTTGGAAGTTCGGATTATATCGGTTCTGCCATTAACTATGAAAATGAAATTTTTTATTACACGGAAGCATGGGATAATGAAACGGGAAAAAGCAGGACCGGCATTTCAAAATATAATTTTGAGAGCAGGAAATCCGAATTGCTTTCCCTTGACGTTGGAGAAGCTTCTGTTTCTGCCATGCAGATAACGCCGGATGGTAAGATTGCCCTGCTGATTTATGAATGGACCAATACAGAGGATGAAAATGGTGAGTATCAGGATGAATCAGGCAGCTATGCCCTCTGGTATATGGATCCGGAGAGTGGGGAGATTACCGGTCAGAAAGAGCTTTCGGAAGAGAATGGTGTCGCAAAGGATGCTTACCTTGGAAGCTTCTATATTGACGCACAGGGAAATAACTATCTCTTTAACAGCAATGAACCCTGTATTTATGTGCTTTCCGGTGATCTGCAAATGGTTGCAGCTATATCCCTGTCCGATTATATCAATCAGATGTTTGCATCAAAGGATGGAGAAAGTTATGTAACTCTTTATGGAAATACCGGTACGGAGATCCGTAAGATTGACCTTACGAAAAAGGCTTTGTCTGAT
>USDI01000149.1 GCA_900553305.1 uncultured Lachnospiraceae bacterium | reverse complement strand
CAGGGATTCCGCCATGCGTTCACGTTTTGATATAATTGGTGTTTCCTGCGGTTTTCTTCTCATGTCATACTATATGACAAAACCGGAAATGCTATGACTATTTCACCACATCCAGAATAACTTTCTGTTCCTTCACTTCCTTAGGTCCGATGTGATATGCCTGCTGCAATCTTGTCATTGCCTCTTCCAGCTTCTGATCGTCATTGGCAAACACTTCCGCTAAGACATCCCCCTTATGCACATAGGCTCCTACCTTCTGTACCAGACGGATTCCCACGGATAAGTCAATCTGACTTTCCTTCGTCTCTCTTCCACCACCAAGAATCAGGGAACAGATTCCTACTTCATCGCAGACAATCTTCTGTATATAACCATTCTCCGGTGCATGAAGCTCTTTTCTGATCATTGCACAGGGAAGCTTTTCCGGCTCATACACATAGCTTTCGTCCCCGCCCTGGGCTTTCACAAATTCGGCAAGCTTCCTGATGGCACTTCCATCCTCAATCACCTGTGTAAGCATCTTCCTTGCCGTTTCTTCCTTATCTGCCTTGCCTCCGGCAATCAGCATATAGCTTCCGAGAGTCATCACAAGCTCGGTAAAATCTTCAGGCCCTTTTCCGTTTAAAGTATCAATGGCTTCCCTTACCTCAAGCGCATTTCCTACTGCTTTGCCTAACGGTTGATCCATATCGGAAACCACGGCAATCGTCTTTCTTCCGGCATTCTTTCCAAGCTGCACCATTTCTTTTGCAAGGGCAAGTGCATCCTCCCTTGTCTTCATAAAGGCACCGCTCCCTGTTTTGACATCAAGTACAATCGCATCGGCTCCAGCTGCAAGTTTCTTACTCATAATAGAAGAAGCAATCAACGACATCTGATCCACGGTTGCCGTTACATCACGGAGCGCATAGAGCCTTTTATCCGCAGGCGCTAAGTCCTTCGTCTGCCCCATAATGGAAATTCCAATAGTATTCACATGATTGATAAATTCCTCTGCGGAAATTTCGGTCGAAAATCCGGGGAAGCTCTCTAACTTGTCAATCGTTCCTCCGGTATGACCGAGTCCCCTTCCGCTCATTTTAGCAATTTTTACGCCACAGGCGGCAACCATGGGAGTCAGGGCAAGGGAAGTCTTATCGCCGACACCGCCGGTACTGTGCTTATCTACCTTCACACCCTGTATTCCGGACAAATCCAGCATTTCTCCGCTTTCCGCCATTGCCATGGTCAGATGCAGAGTTTCTTCTTCGCTCATTCCCTGAAAATAGATGGCCATCATCATGGCAGACATCTGATAATCCGGGATACGGTCGGCAGTATATTCCGCAATCATATACCGGATTTCTTCTTCAGAAAGCTCATACCCGTTTCGCTTCTTCATAATCAGATCATACATTCTCATAATATAATCCCGCCTTATTTGCTCGTACTAAATTCGAACTTCACTATGGCTTGTTCTCATTAAATGTCCATGTATCGTTCACACTAAATTCAAGCTTCGTTACCACTTGCTCTCATTAAGTGTTCTACTTATGGTACGGTTCCCCACTCATAATACGATATCCGCGGTAAATCTGTTCCAGTAGAATGACTCTCATCAGCTGATGGGGAAAGGTCATCTTCGAAAAGCTCAGTTTCCAGCCGGATACTTTCGAAACCTTCTCATGGAGGCCTAAGGAACCGCCAATCACAAACTGAATATGGCTGACTCCTTCTACACCCATCTGTTCCATTTTCTGTGCAAAGGCAACCGAATCCATCTGTTTTCCTTCGATTTCCAACGTCACTACAGGATCATCGGGTCGGAGGTTTTTCAAAATACGTTCTGCTTCCTTCTCACGGATCTGGTCTTCGACAACCGTACTTGCGCCATCCGGTGTCTTTTCATCCGCCACTTCAATCACCTGCAGCTTACAATAACGGCTAAGACGCTTTTCATACTCTGCAATGGCATCTCGAAGATATTTTTCTTTTACTTTTCCTACACAAACAATGGTGATCTTCATTCCTTATCCTGCTTTTCAAAAAGTTCCGGATACATTTCTTCCACGATGCGTTCTACATAAGATTCATCCAGATTCATGAACTGTTTCTGGATTTCACTTTTTACAATTTCAAATCGCTGGAAATATTTTAATTCCTCCGGAACGGATGCGTCTAAGCCTGACGCCTCATCAATCGCTTCTTTATGTAAGTTTTGCAAACACCATTTTTGAATTTCGTCAGTCAGATTATTCTCTTTTACAGCACGCTTTTTGAGCAATTTAAAGTTACGCAGCGAAACAACACCCATTACCAGAAATAGTATAAATACTACACCCATCACACCACAGATCATATACCTGCTGAAAACTGCCATTTGAATCTGGATAACTCCGGTAAACAACAACACGACAGCCACCAGTCCTGCTGTTCCCACAGATAATAAGGTATAGGCGGAAGTACGGTTTTCTTCTGCACGTTCCTCGTTGTTCACATATACGCTGCGAATAACCGGCTTTCCTCTTTTCTTTCCAACCGCAATCTGTGGAATTCCTTCCTCCATAGCTGTCTGTCCGGAAACTACCCCCTCTTCCTCAAGATTTCCCTGAAAATATTCTGCCAGTCCCTCATCTTCGGATTCATCCGGAAGGTGAGCCACCAGTTCACATCCGCAATCTACACATTTTTCTATACCTTCTACATACTCACACTTACATTCAGGACACCATGCCATACCCATTCACCCCCATGAATAGTATTTTAGTTCTCGCCTCGGATGTAGCACTTCACACCCCAGTTCTGATTCTCTTTATCCGACAACCAGATAAAATTCTGTTCATCTTCGGTATCAACCAGCGCCGGTCTGCATCCCTGCTTGTCCTTTTCCTTGGAAAGATATACAAAGCTTCCCATCTTCGCAGTTGCATTCCATTCTTCAAAATTGTTGTTCTGGTCGATCGTTGTAATATAAAACGAGCCGTCCAAAAGTCCCTGCTTATAGGTTCCAATGAAATTGGAATAGTAACGGGTGTCCTTCTGCAGACGCTCGGTTACGAAATCATAATGTTCGGAACCGCTTCCATCCGGAAGATCATTCTTAAAGCTTCCGGAATACTGGTGAAACAGATAAACATCCTTCGAATTTGCAGAAGCTTGGATATGGTAATGCATCCAGCGGCCTTCTCCCTCACGGACACCATTCTTCCATGCACCATAATAGTACCGGTTGTCTGCATAAACTGCAATTCCTGTGCCATTGGGCTTTCCATCTGCATTTGTTTCACCGGCATAATAGAACTTATTCGTTCCCTTTAACTGATACGACATGGCACGGAAACGATCGAGGTTTGCAAGATCGTCCAGTGCTTTCTGGTTGCCCTGCTCCCAGTACGACATCATTTCTTTTAACTGTGCCTGGGTATCAAATTTCACTTTACTGAAATCCAGTGTTTCCTCTGCCGGGTCCGGCGTTGCCGTTGCAGCGGCTTCCGGTACAGACTCCGGAGATGCCTCAGCTTCCGGAGCAGCCACATCCGGAGATGGGCTGTCTTCTGTATCCGGAACCACGGATGCGGACGGCGAAGGTACGATGATGTCTGTGGAAACCGTATCCTGCTCCGCCTCATCCGGCTTTTGATTCTTATTTTTGTTCACGACAAAAGTGATCAGCAGGATCACGATAATCAACAGAATCGGTACGATTTTAATGAGAATCTGGATCTTGTCTTCTTTTGTCAGCTTATCCTCCTGAGAATCCTCAGAATCATTAAAGAAATTTTTCATAGTTTACTCTCTATTTATTGCTCAGGTACTCGTCAATTCCCTTTGCTGCGGTCTTTCCTGCTCCCATGGCAAGAATAACGGTAGCAGCTCCGGTTACGGCATCTCCACCAGCATATACGCCTTCCTTCGTGGTCTTTCCGCAGTCTTCCTCAGCAATAATACATTTGCGCTTGTTGATCTCAAGTCCCTTTGTAGTAGAGGAAATGAGCGGGTTCGGAGAAGTTCCGAGGGACATGATCACGGTATCTACGTCAATCACAAATTCGGATCCCGGTACTTCCACAGGTCTTCTTCTTCCTGATTCATCCGGCTCACCAAGTTCCATCTTAATACACTTGATGCCATTTACCCATCCCTTTTCATCCTCAAGGATTTCTACCGGATTGGTCAGAAGATCAAAAATAATTTCTTCTTCCTTAGCGTGGTGTACTTCTTCCACACGGGCAGGAAGCTCTTCTTCACTACGACGATATACGATATGAACCTCTGCACCAAGACGGAGGGCTGTTCTGGCTGCATCCATGGCTACATTACCACCACCGACAACAGCTACCTTCTTACCATGCATGATCGGTGTGTTGGAATCCTCACGGAATGCCTTCATCAGGTTGCTTCTGGTCAAGTATTCATTTGCAGAGAACACGCCGTTTGCCTGTTCTCCCGGAATACCCATGAATTTCGGAAGTCCGGCACCGGAGCCGATAAATACGGCATCATATCCTTCTTCCTCTAACAGCTCATCAATAGTAACAGACTTTCCGACAACAACGTTTGTCTCAATCTTAACGCCAAGAGATTTTACATTTTCGATTTCCTTAGCAACAACTTTGGTCTTCGGAAGACGGAATTCCGGAATACCGTAAACCAGTACGCCGCCAGGCTCATGTAATGCTTCAAAAATGGTTACCTCATACCCCATCTTGGCAAGATCTCCGGCACAGGTAAGTCCAGCCGGACCGGAACCAATGACTGCCACCTTCTTACCATTCTTCTTTTCTGCTCCCTGAGGCTTGATTCCGGCCTCTCTTGCAGAGTCTGCAACGAAACGTTCCAGCTTACCGATGGAAATCGGCTCACCCTTGATGCCACGGATACACTTTCCTTCACACTGGCTCTCCTGCGGGCAGACACGTCCACATACAGCAGGAAGCGCGGAAGATTCGCTGATGACCTGATAAGCGCCTTCCACATCGCCATCCTTTACCTTTTCAATAAAGCCGGGGATATTGATAGATACCGGACATCCCTTGATACACTGTGCATTCTTACAGTTGATACATCTGGAAGCCTCTTCCATGGCTTCTTCCTTGTTATATCCTAAACATACTTCTTCAAAATTCGTTGCCCGAACCTTTGGATCCTGTTCCCGGACCGGTGTTTTCTTTAATACGTCCATTATTTGTCACCTCCGCAATTTCCACATCCGCCGTGATGTGTATCTCCTTCTTTTGCCTTAAGATAAGCTCTGCCCTCAGCCGTCTTATAGATCTGCTGTCTCTGCATTGCTTCATCAAAGTTTACCAGATGTCCATCAAATTCAGGACCATCTACACAGGCAAATTTCACTTCATCACCAATGGTAACACGGCAGGCACCACACATACCGGTACCGTCTACCATGATCGGATTTAAGCTGACAACGGTAGGAAGATTCAGTTCCCTGGTCAGTTTGCAGACAAACTTCATCATAATCATCGGACCAATGGCCACACAGACATCGTAATGCTTTCCTTCCTTAATGAGGTCCGTAATGGTCTGGGTAACCATACCGCTTCTTCCATAAGAACCATCGTCTGTTGTTACATAAAGATTTCCTGCAACAGCTTTCATTTCCTCTTCCAGAATTAAGATATCCTTGGTCTTAGCGCCTACAATAACGTCTGCTGCAATGCCATGTTCATGGAGCCATTTCACCTGCGGATAAACAGGTGCTGTTCCAACACCGCCTGCAACAAACAGAATACTCTTCTTTTTCAGTTCTTCTATGTCTTCTTTCACAAATTCAGAAGGACATCCAAGCGGTCCTACGAAATCATGAAAAGCATCTCCTGCCT
>USDI01000148.1 GCA_900553305.1 uncultured Lachnospiraceae bacterium | reverse complement strand
AGTATCCCCGTAAGCTGCTCCGGGGTTCCCATAAACCGGTAAATCAACAGCACTATCACACCATATCCGATCAGAAACGGTGCATTCATATTCCGGTTATCCACAAACCCTTCGGTCAGAACGATCCAGGTGTTCTCGATCAGAAATCCTAGAAACGATACCAACGTGAGCATCACCGCATAGGCTGAAATACTATATGGAATTGTTTCCGTCTTTGCTTTTTGCTTCGCATCCATTCCCTTTTTCATCTTGGAATTAGGATGTGCGCAGAGTCCGGAAGTTATTCTTTCTTCTTAAATAATATCGTAACTATTCTATCTGAATGCAGGTAGAATCCCCCAGAATCTATGAAATCATTTTCTCATATTCATGGCAACAGGAAGCAATCCTCTATGGCTGCGAATCATATTAAACAACATACCTCGAAATGAGATACAGCAAAAACAAATGCACCGGATAAAACGCGTAGAAGAAATACTTCATCGAAAGTCCTCGTTCTCCGTTATACTTCTTTACCGGAATCAGTGTAAAGAAGCTTGTAATTTCAATAGGATTGAATACCGTTAGCGCAATACATCCGGCAAGAACGCTCTTCACATGATTCTTACGGAATGCATACATTAATTTAATTGTCAGAATCCCGAGGGCTGAATAATCGGTATATAAAAGATCTGCCACAAGCATTCCCAGCGCCAGAATCGTCACATCGGTACAAAGCACCTGATAGGAAGCCACACTGTTTTTGCTGATAAAAACCGCTGCATAAAGCAGGACCGGTACAAGAATTCCGACACTCCAGCAAATCCTGTCAGGAAGTTCACCGATATAGTTCAGGATCATTGCCCGGATGACAACTGCCGGAAGTACAATACCCGTAATACGGACCACCCAGGCTAAAACCTTCGTTCCGATATTTTTTCCGAATTCTTCTGCATGCCGGCTTACAAACTCATAGCCGCACATACACAACAGTCCGATAAATAATGTAAAGAATACGTTCTGATAATAAGGATAAAGCACGCCGCCGATCTTTGGCACATCTCCCATGCCTCTTGTAATCGCCAGATCAAACGGGACCTCCGAAATCAGTGCAAAGAGCAACAGATTTCTTCCATATTTCAGGCGGCTTCTGGTATGAATAAATCCTTCAATCAGCAGAAAGCAGAAAATTGGAAATCCCATTCTTCCAATTAACCGCATGATCATGTCTATGAGATAAAGCACTCCATATTGCGCCATGAATTCCTGCAGTCCTTCCTGTGTCTGCATGGCCTGTGCCATTCCAAGGTCTGATAACTTTCCCTCCAGTACGACCGCCCCGATATGATCAATAAACATGGTAATAATCGCAATAATTTTAAGTGTACTTCCGGGGATTCCTTTTTCCCTGCTGACTTCATTCGATATACTGACTGTCTGTTCCATTTTTCATTTCCTTTCCGGTTATTTGCCATTTATATGAGTAACTATTCAGAGCCATGCAAATTATGACAATATGGACGTCGAATGCTCGCATTCGTAAGGACATTTGGCATAATTTATATGGCGAAGTAACCGCATGAGTAAAACTCAAGTTGCGTTAGCAACGGTTTTACGAATGGGGTTCTGAATAGTTACTAATATCCATATATTCGCTGCGTCTCATACTGCTTATCAAGTCCCCCCTGTGCAGACACATGAATTTCCATCCGTTCCACACACTGATCCATACAGAACTGTCCATTGCCGGTCATCTGCCGGATGTCCATTTCCAGGACATCCATAGCTCTTGCCAGCACGGTTCTTTCTCCTTTTGAAGACAGCATTCCGATAAGAAACTGTGAATATGAAAGCCCCTCCTGCGATCCGTTAAAATAAATACTTCCAGCTGTTACATAGGAAACACTCATAGAATGGGAGTCTTTGCACAGCGGAACACGTCCTCCGTGCAACAGGCTGTTTACATCACTCACGCTCTCCAGGAAAGCACAGGCATACAGGATGCTCTGAATGACCGGCTCACGGAAGGCTTCACATAGCTGCACTGCCAATAATGCGTCCGCCACACCTGCTGCCGCCTCATATAATCCACCATCTCCCATAACAAGCCGCACGTTATCCTCCATTCGTATGGTAAAGATCTCTGCAACAGCCGCCCGAACGTTCTCAAAATCACTGTTTTTTCCGGCAAGCAGATATTCCAACTGTGCATTAAGCGCACTTCCCTCTCTGTTTCTTCCATAATTCCCCATCCGGGCAAGAAGATAAGCATAAAATAAGTCAGTATCTCCTGAAAATGTCCGGTTACTGCTCTGCGTATTCTGCATTCCCCGACGGGAAACAAGCCCATTCGTATCCATCTGCATGGTTGTCATTCCGGACAAATCCACATCACACAGGAAAATAACATCACTTCCAATGAGTCCATACACCCAGTCCGCCGGATTTCCAAGCGCAACCTCTTCTTCAGTTCCGTCTTCCTTTTCCAGTACAGGAAGCTCCATACCGGCAATCTGTTCCATGACTGCACAGAATGCTTCCAGGGCATTGGATGACTCCTGCATGGAAAAAGCAGAAACCGCTTCTTTGGCCTCAGCAATTTCAGTGGCATTTTCCGGATGCCGTTCCATATAGCAAATCATCTGACTCTGCATGGATTTTCCTCCCTGTGCTGCTGCCGTCTCAAAGGAAGAAAGCACTGCCTCCTGCAGCAAAAGACTCCCCCACGGTGCATGCTTCTTCTCATAAATCTTCGTGGTATTGGCATCAAAATACACCCCGAAACGATCTGTAACACGTACCGCCTCCGCCGCTCCCTCCAGATACGACGTATCCACATAAAGCAGCCCATAGCGTTCCTTCAATGCCACACTGTATTCTCCCATAACCGAATCCATGGCAATATCTGTAACTGCTTCAAACCGGATCCGCTGGCTGTTCCCGATTGCAATTTCTGTAACAAGCAGACTAAAGCTAATCAGAATCGTCAGGGAAAGAGAGAGAAATACCGTTAATGATCCTTTTTTCATGAAAGGATCGCCGAGCTGTCTACAGCAATTTTGTCAAAGACATTTCCCACCAGATCCATAATCTGCGTCTTAAAGATCAGTACAAGCCCGATTAATACCACAATAATCAGAATCATTTCGACCGTTCCCATTCCCCGGTTATTCAATTTTCTTCTGTTCCTTAAACGACATACTCCCGTATTCAGTTTCATGTGCATGTTCCATTCTCTGCTTAATTCCCTGCTCAGTCCTTTTCTGGAACCCATGTAAAATTCCTTTCCCATTGCTTTATTTCTCATAAATGTCCTCCTTTAAACACCGCCTAACTTCTGATAGGCCGGATAAATTACCAGTATCATGACAATAATCAGATACAAAATCATAGGAAACAAAAGCTTCGTAGATGCTTCCTCTCCCTTTTTACGAATCTTCCTCTGCAGCTCCTGCCGGGTGTCCCGGATCTCTTCTTCCAGACAGGATAGGAGCTGCTGGTTTCCTTTCCGCAGGTTTACTGAGAGCAGGAATCCCAGTCTGCGGTAGCTCCTCTCTTCACAGTGCATTCCCCACTGTGTATAGACCTCATCCTCCGGGATGCCGTTTGCAAGCTGATTCCCTGCACTTCGCAGTTCTTTCAGTAAATAGCTGTGAGCACGGTCCTTCTCCCTGATCCCTGCATACAGGGACGTAATCGTCAGAAAAGCATTTCGTACATGGAGTCCTGCCACCAGATACAGACGCAGCTTTTCGACAAACTCCGGATAAATTTCCTTTAAGCACTCTGCCTTTTTCCTGCCGGAGTTTGATTCCATCCGGGTGATTTTCCACGCCCAGATATATCCTGTCAGATAGAGAAGAAGCACTCCCGTCATCAACACCATTCCCGGCGTATTGTGATACAGCTCATCGAAAAATCCCGGCGAAGTCCATTGAATATACGCCATAATCGCAAATGGCATTGCCGTCATAATCCGAAGCTCCATACGCCGGGATGCCATTGAGAGAAACAACTCCCTCTGCAATTCGGTCTGTTCCATAATGATCTGCGAGGTCTGTTCCATGACCGCCGACAGATTTCCACTGTGATGATACGCGGTTTCATATATTTCTGAAAACTCCCGGATCTCCGTTACCCGAAGTTCCTCTCCTACCATCCGCCAGGTTTCCGCAAAGGGACGGTGATTCTGCCTGGCTATTGCAAACTGCCTTAAGATCCTGCAGATCACACTGCACTCTCCATACAGTTTCTTTAAATCGGTGTAACTGTCCAGAAACGCATTTTCTACCGAATATCCCGCGCGTAATGATGTAACGGCAAATCGCAAAAGCTCGGTAAACTGTTCCCGTACCTGATCCTGCTTTTTCCGGACCAGATTTCCGCATTCCAGCCGGAAATACAGAACACCAACAGGAATAAGCGGCACAAACGCCCACCATTCCCGGTAGAAAAAACAATTCAGAATGCCAAGCACGGCACCTGTCTTCGCAATCAATAACAGAATCTCCCTGCCCCGTATGGAAATTAAGGAATCCCTGTTAAATACGGACCAGCCTGCTTTTTGTTTTCTCAGTAAATTCCCCAACTTTTACCAATTCCCCCTGTTGATTTCTCTTAAAAATGGTATTCATGCAAATCTCGCCATCTGCAATGTGCATGGGCTCCGCAACTTCCATAACAGCACGCCCTCCGTTCTTACATCGTCCCAGATGAACCATCACGTCAAACCCTTCTACGATCTGTCTGCGGATCGCTGAGATCGGAATCTCCATTCCCATGAGCACCATGGTTTCCAGACGGCTTACCACGTTCCGGACACTGTTGGCATGCACCGTTGTCATGGCGCTGTGGCCGACATTGACGCTTTGAAGCATATCAATCGCCTCCTGTCCACGCACCTCCCCGACAATGATGCGGTCAGGACGCATACGTAAGGAGGTCCGGATGAGGTCGCGGATTGTGATTTCCTTACAGCCTTCCACATTGGCATTCCTTGTTTCCAGACGGATCAGATTGGGGATTCCAAGAAGCTGCAGCTCCGCACTATCCTCAATGGTAATGACCCTCTCCTCTGAGGGAATATACTGGGATAACACATTTAAGAATGTCGTTTTCCCGGATCCGGTTCCTCCACACACCAGAATATTGGCTCCATCCTGTACCGCCTGCTTTAACCAGTCCCGACAGTCACAGGTAATGCTTTGAAGTTCAATGAGCTGGTCCATCGTGATCGGTGTCTTCGGAAAACGCCGCACGGTCAGAATCGGACCGTTAATTGCCACCGGATCAAGCACGGCATTCACTCTGGCGCCATCCCTTAATCTCGCATCTACAATCGGACTGGCATCGTTAATGGCACGGTTACAGTCGGCTGTAATCTGCCAGATGACCTGCGTCAGCTTTTCCCTCGACTCAAAGCAGATATCCAGCTTCTTAAGCTTCCCTTTCGTTTCAATGAAAATACCGCTTGTCCCATTTACCATAATTTCTGTAATCTCCGGATTCTCGATGAGGCTCTGTAAAATTCCAAGCTGGCGGATTTCATAAAAAATATTGCGGTGCAGCTTCTCTCTGGACAACAAATCCAATGGCGTTTTCCTGATTTCATCCTTCATCCGCAAATCAATTGCTTCATGGATTTCCTCATCACTCAGTTGTTTTGTCAGATCCATGCTCTTTAAGATTCTTTCCTGAAGTTCATTCATTGCCTTCCTCCTTTTCTCCCGCAAAATCAGGGATAATGTATTGCCTGACGTAACGCGCCAGATCCCCGTAGGTCAATTCATCAAAACGAATGGGAATTTCCTTAAATATCGGAAACTCTATCTTCCTCGTTTTGGCCAGAACATCCTCATATTCCATTGTCCGTAAGCCCCTCTCGTACTGATCCATCTTGGCAAGCGATACTCCATCTCCACGAGTAATGGTATACACATGCGTGCAGCTCCTGAGGATATCCCACAGATCTGCCACC
>USDI01000147.1 GCA_900553305.1 uncultured Lachnospiraceae bacterium | reverse complement strand
CAACACCGCCGAGGATGCCTCCATAAATGGCAAGCCCGCCCTTATTGATTTTCATTGTATTGAATGGCACTGGCACAGAGAATTTGAGTTTTTATATGTTGAGTCCGGACAAATTATATGCGGGATAGGGGAAAAACAGATTATATTGTCAGAAGGAGAAGCAATTTTTATTAATTCTAAAATATTGCACCGTTTTTACGCGTCATCAGGTGGTATCATTCCTAACTTTGTATGTATGCCGGAATTTATTGCACCGGAGAACAGTCTGATTTATAAAAAATATATCTTACCAGTCATTTCATCGAATATATCTTTCCAGCGTTTTCAGATTGATGAGCCATGGCAGGCAAGGATTATACAAACTATGATAAAAATAATGGAAATACAGGAGAATGAAAAAATAAAAGAACTTGCTACTTTGGCATTGGTGCAGGATTTATGGCTGACTTTTTATGAAAATGTAAAGTTATCTGGTAAAGAAGATGTGCAGACAGTTGATGAAGCTGCACAGAAAAGAGTACAGTTAATCATGCAATATATACATGAAAACTATAGTCATAATTTGTCTTTGGATGAAATTGCTTCACATATCGGAATCAGCAAAAGTACTGCACTTAATTTGTTTCACCGTTTTTTACATACCACACCCGTTAGTTATCTGATAGGATATCGACTTCAGGCAGCTTCCTGGTTATTGAAAAATACGAATAAAAAAGTAAAAACAATTGCCTATGAAAGCGGATTTCATAACGTTGATTATTTTTGCAGATTGTTTAAAAAGCATTATCATTTAACACCATCAGAATATCGTTGCATATGCTTAAAAAGAGTATAATCCGCATAACGTCCTGGATAGCTTTGCTGTGGAGCCGCTGACAGGTGAAGTCTTTTGAATGTCGCATGAGACAGAATTAGGGGATACCCATACTATACTATTGCAAAAAAGAAGTAAGCACGCTATAATATGACCAAGAAAACAAAAGTCACTGCAACGGTGGTGGAAGTTATTTGAATAAGCCGAAAGGCCGCAGAAATGCGGCTTTTTCCCAATATGGGAGTTAGCTGATGCTAACTCGGATGCGCGTACTATGGTTAGATATATCTAACTTGGAAAAGGATGACGGCAATGCGGGAACACAAGAATTTGCGGGACAGAAATGCAGGTATATATGACCGTTTTATGCAAAAAGACAGGGTGGTATACGAAAAAGTATGAACAGATTCATTCTACCATAGGAGGTAATTTTAATGAAACACATTCATTTTGATGTTGAAAGTGATGGATTTTACGGAGCATATTGGAAGTGCAGGAGCGGCCAAGACTGTGCCATCATCACCATGCTCGGCGATGACCCAGAGGATTATATGGCGCGTTCTGCGGTGAAGTGGCTGCTTCGCCTTGGCGTGAATGTATTGACCATGTCACCAGGGAAAAAGGACTACGGTCATCACAACTATCCGCTTGAGCGTATCGAAAAAGCAATAGTATGGCTCAGAACACACGGCAATGCAAAGATAGGTATTGCCGGAGCCTCAACTACCGGCACTCTCGCCCTGACGGCGGCTTCGATATTCAGTGATATCTCTCTAACCGTCGCAATGACGCCTAGTGACTTCGTGTGGCAGGGGTTCATGCAGGGCAAAAAGGACGGCTGCAAGGAATGGCCAATTGAGGGCGAATCGCTCTTTTCCTACGGGGGCAGGCCATTGCCCTACATGCCGTTTTGCTATAAACACCCCGACTATTGGCGCATGATCGCAGAGGAGTCCAAACGCACTGGCAATATGATAGCCTCGCGTAAGCTGTTTGACGACTCCGAAGCGGTGCACGCGATCACCGGGGAGGAATTCATAAAGGTTGAGAATATCCGCGGCAGACTGTTCCTTGTTGGTGCGGAGGATGATGCGCTTTGGAATACCGCGAAATACATTCGCCGTATTGAGAGACGTCTTGCGGAGAAACCGCATTCCTGCGAAGTCGAGGCGGTCGTATATGAGCACGGCACGCACTTTGTATTCCCCGAAGGTATGCTCAAAACCATGCTGCCCGTCGGTTCGGCACTGTTCGTCAGACTGGCGTTCAGCGCTGCAAAAAAATATCCCAGGGAATGTAAAGCGGCACGCATTGACATTGACCATCGTATGACCTGCGTTATATGTGATTGGAGGGACAAAAAGTGAACTATTTCGGAATGCCTTTCGGTATGTGGACTCTGTTGGCAAAATCGTTTCGTACTCAGCTTACCGAGATATTCGGCTACAATGATGAAAGCGCCAGGGACATAACCCACAAGGCAAAAGCAAAATATAAAGAGATTATCTCCGAATTGCCCGAATTTGAAAAAGGTGACCGCTTCAAAATGAATCTTATCAATTGTGCAATGATCGGGGCGTTCATCCTTTCCATGCCGCAGCGCCCGGAGATGGACAGCCTGACAGATTACTACGCAAAATCCATGATGACAACGCCCATGCGGTGGTTTTGCCGTAAGAGCGGAAAAAGCAAGTTTACCGCAAAGGATATTGCTGCTATGAAGGCCACCGCCGACCTGAAAGCCGCTGACCGCAACCCCTACTCGTGGAACATGGAGTTTTACGAATATCCGGATGGCAGTGGCTACGAGGGACGCTTTACCCAATGCGGCATCTGTGTATTGATGAAGGAGCTGGGGCTGTATGACCTGACTCCTGCCCTGTGCCATCTGGATTATACCATGAGTGAGGCAGGAGGTGTGACGGATTTTGTGCGGCAGTATACCATTGCCTCCGGCGGTCCCTACTGTGACTGTGGGTACAAAAAGAAAAGTTTCTGAAATGACACCTATGTGACCAATGCGAAATGCAGCATTGTGGAACAATTAGGGGGTGTGGTATACTTTAAGCATAACTCTGCAGCCGTAAATGAATTGGTCATGGGGAGGCGGCAGAGGAGATCAGGACAGAAGCGAAGAATACAGGAAAAGGAGTCTGGGCAATGGATGGGAAATCAATGGTTGCGACAGAGGAAAAGCATCTTATACCATTAGATAAGGTTAACGGATATGACGTAAGACCCGGGTTTTATGGAATTAACGGAGCAACGGCGCTAAGAGAGGGTGTGAATTTTACGGTGTGCTCTCTGGAAGCAACAGCGGTGGAGCTCCTTTTGTATCATAGAGGAGAAAAGGAACCCTATGCAGTTTTACCTTTTCCGAAGCATTACCGGATCGGTGGTGTCTATTCCATGATCGTTTTTGGACTGGATATTTATGATTTTGAGTATGCTTACCGGGTGGATGGTCCATATGCTCCGGAAAAAGGCCTTATTTTTGACAAAACACAGCCACTTCTGGATCCCTATGCAAGAGCAGTTACCGGACAGAGCGTATGGGGAGAACAGCCTAATCAGGATCATGGGTACCGGGCCAGAGTAGTGGTCAATGATTTTGACTGGGGGGATCATGTGGATCCGGTCAGACCGATTCAGGATCTGATTATCTATGAGCTTCATGTCCGGGGATTTACGAAGGATGCCTCTTCCGGGGTTGAACATCCGGGAACCTTTGCGGGGATCCGGGAAAAAATCCCTTACCTTAAGGATCTGGGAGTCACTGCTGTGGAGCTTATGCCGATATTTGAGTTTGATGAGACGATGGGAAGGCGTGAGGTTAACGGCCGGATGCTTCTGGATTACTGGGGATATAATCCGGTTAGCTTTTTTGCACCGAACACCAGCTATACTGCACAAAAAGAATTTAACCGGGAAGGTGATGAACTGAAGGGGCTGATCCGGGAGCTGAATGCCAATGGCATTGAAGTGATTCTTGATGTGGTTTTTAACCATACTGCAGAAGGAAATGAAAAGGGACCCTTCTTTTCGTTTAAGGGCTTCGATAACCGGGTTTATTACATGCTTACTCCAGAGGGCCTGTATTATAATTTCAGTGGGTGCGGCAATACGCTGAACTGCAATCATCCGGTTGTGCAGCAGATGATTCTGGAATGCTTAAGGTACTGGACGATAGAATACCATGTAGACGGCTTCCGGTTTGATCTGGCCAGTATTTTGGGACGGAATGAAGATGGTTCGCCCATGAATCAGCCGCCGCTGTTAAAAAATCTGGCAGGAGATCCGGTTCTGCGTAATGTAAAGCTTATCGCAGAGGCATGGGATGCCGGTGGACTTTATCAGGTGGGCAGTTTTCCGGCCTTTACCCGCTGGGCAGAGTGGAACGGAAAATACAGGGACGACATGAGAAGCTTTTTAAAAGGAGATTACTGGTTTGCGGCTGCTGCGGCAAACCGGTTGACCGGATCTATGGATTTGTATACCGGTCAGTATAAGGGCTACGATTCTTCTATTAATTTTATCACCTGTCATGACGGCTTTTCACTTTGGGATCTTTATTCCTACAACGGAAAACACAATGAAGACAATGGCTGGAACAACTCCGACGGGCATGATGATAACCGGAGCTGGAACTGTGGAGAAGAGGGAGAAACAACGAACCCGGAAATACAAAGGCTTCGTCTCAGAATGATGAAAAATGCATGTCTGGCTCTGATGTGCAGCCGGGGAACGCCCATGTTTCTTGCCGGGGATGAATTTGGAGATACCCGTTTGGGAAATAATAATCCCTATTGTCAGGATAATGGAATTTCCTGGCTGGACTGGAATCGTCTTAAGACGAACCGGGAGCTTTACCGGTTTTTCAAAAAGATGATCCAGTTTCGAAAGGAGCACCCGGCAATCCGGAGTGACCAGGCACCATCAGAGACCGGTTTTCCGACAGTAAGTGTTCATACAGATAAACCTTTTGAGCATGAAATCAATTCTGACACAAAGGCTCTTGCGGTCTGTTATGCAGGAAAGACCGGTCAGGGAGAGGATCTGGTATATGTGGCACTGAATGTTTACTGGGAGGAGCAGAGGTTCGAATTGCCAAAGCTTCCGGAAGCCTATGAATGGAGATGCTTTGCAGATACGTCATTGGATGGAACAGGAGAAGAAAACGGGAAAGTGCCCATCACGGAGTATTGGCTTCATCCAAGAACTGCCGCAGTATTTGTGGGGATCAGGAAGACCTGAGCAGAGTGCCAAGGGATATAAAATGAGAAAGACCTGGGCGGGTGAGGAAGAAATATAAAATGAGGAAGACCTGAGTGGTTGAGGAAGAAATATAAAATCAGGAAGATCCGAGTGGTTGAGGAAGAAATATAAAATCAGAAAGACCTGAGCAGGATGCCAAGGAATATAAAATCAGAAAGACCTGAGTGGTTGAGGAAGAAATATATAGTCAGAAAGACCTGAGTGAGTGTGGAAAGAATATAAAATCAGAAAGATCCGATCAGGATATGAGGGAATATAAAATTTGGAGGAGAAGGAAGGAGTATGATATATGACACTTGAAGAAACGATTCAGAGAATCAATGAATTGTACCACAAATCCCAGAAGGAGGGACTCTCGGAGGAAGAGAAGCAGGAACAGAAGCAGCTTCGCCAGGTATATATTGACAGCGTGAAGAACAATCTGCGCGGTCAGCTGGAAAATATGGAAATCGAGCGCCCGGACGGTACGATCGAGAAGGTCACCAAGAAACTCCGGGATAGTAAAGGAGCAAACGAATAATCTGAATATGAGCTATAGAATTAAGTTTTAGAATTAAATTATAGGATTAAGCAATAGAATTAAGTTATAGAATCAAGTTATAGGGATTAAGCTATAGATTCTATATGAGGGAATGGATAAAATCAGAAAACTCATATTAAAATCCCACAGAAACTTCCTTATTACAGGAAAGATCTGTGGGATTTCTATTGCTTTTGAATTGCTGTGAATTTGTTTATAAAACCTTAAAGGTATCTGTAAGCGTAACCATTCAGTGCAGGTCGAAGCATTTACTGCAAAGACCTAAGAAAATGATTCAGTAATGCAAAATCCCATCGGCGAAGCCGATTTGGAATGGATTTTGCATCGTAACTGTGAAGGTACTGAACAGTTACGA
>USDI01000146.1 GCA_900553305.1 uncultured Lachnospiraceae bacterium | reverse complement strand
TACACCGAAAAGAATATAGAGACGTTTACCAATCAGTTAAAGGAACTTGGCTTTGATTATGACTGGTCCAAGATGATTGCCACCTCTGATCCGAAGTTCTATAAATGGACCCAGTGGATTTTCAAGCAGTTATACTTGGACGGCTATGCAAAGCTTGTTGACATGCCGGTTAACTGGTGTGAAGAGCTGGGAACCGTTCTTTCCAATGATGAGGTCATTGATGGAAAATCCGAACGTGGCGGTTATCCCGTTATCCGTAAGAATATGAAACAGTGGGTCATTGATCAGGTAGCTTTTGCAGATAAGCTCCTGGAAGGCTTAAATGAAATCGACTGGCCGGAATCCACGAAGGACATCCAGAGACACTGGATTGGACGTTCCGAAGGTGTTGAGGTAAAATTCCAGATCGTGGGCGGTGGAGAGTTCTCCATTTATACGACCTGTATTGAAACCATTTATGGCATTACCTTTATGGTACTGGCTCCCGACGGACAGATCGTGAAGGATTTAATGCCGAGAATCCAGAATAAAGAAGAAGTACAGGCGTATATCGATGAAACGGTTAAGAAGAACGATATGGACCGTACCGAATTAAATAAAACAAAATCCGGATGTGAATTAAAGGGTGTTACCTGTATCAATCCGGTAAACGGCAAGGAAGTTCCGCTTTACATCGGTGACTTCGTACTGGCAAACTACGGAACCGGTGCCGTTATGGCCGTTCCCTCCCATGACCAGAGAGACTTTGAATATTCCATTGCACACAACATTCCCCGTATCCAGGTTATTGATGGTGCCGATGTTTCGGAGCATGCGTTTGAAAAGCAGGACTACCTTGGCAAGGGCTGCAGGCTGATCAATTCCGAAGAGTTTACCGGACTTACGGTAGAGGAAGCCAAGGAAGCCATTACCAATAAGCTTGTTTCCATGGGTGTTGCCAGGAAAACCGTCAATTATCACTTCCGTGAATGGATCTTTGCCCGTCAGCGTTACTGGGGCGAACCCGTACCGGTGGTTTATACCGAAGACGGACAGATTCATGTGCTGGATGATGACGAACTTCCGTTAGTTCTTCCGGAACTGGAAGACTACAAGGGACGTAACGGACAGGCTCCGCTTGAGAATGCAACCGAATGGAAGCAGTATGACCATAACGGAGTAAAGGGGAAGAGAGAGACTTCTACCATGCCGGGATCCGCAGGATCTTCATGGTATTACCTCCGTTATATTGATCCTGACAATGATAAGGAATTTGCAAATCAGGAGCTGTTAAAGCACTGGATGCCGGTTGACCTTTATGTCGGAGGACCGGAGCATGCAGTCGGACACCTGATGTATTCGAGAATCTGGAACCGTTTCCTTTATGACAAGGGTCTTTCTCCTGTCAAGGAGCCGTTTAAGAAGCTCGTTCATCAGGGAATGATTTTAGGTGAAAACGGAATCAAGATGGGCAAGCGTTTCCCGGAATTTGTTGTAAATCCGAGTGATATCGTCCGTGACTTCGGTGCTGACACCCTTCGCCTTTACGAAATGTTCATGGGGCCTTTAGAGGTATCCAAGCCGTGGAGCCAGCAGGGGGTGGAAGGTGCCAGAAGATTTATCGGAAGAGTATTTAAGTATTTTACCGAACCTGAGAATATTACCGAAGAAAATGATGAATCCTTAAAGAAGGTATATCATCAGACGGTTAAGAAGGTTACCTCCGATTTTGAAACCTTAGGCTTTAATACCGCAATTGCACAGATGATGATCTTTATGAATGCCGCAACAAAGGGTAAATGTCCCCGTGAATATGCAGAAGGCTTTATTAAGATGTTCTCCTGTATCTGTCCTCATACCGGTGAGGAACTTTGGGAGAAGCTCGGACATACAGAGACGATTGCTTTCGAGAAGTGGCCAGAATATGACGAAGCTGCGGTAAAGGAAGACACCGTAGAAATCGGTATCCAGATTAACGGTAAGGTGAAAGCAACCGTAATGCTTCCTGCAGATGTTGATAAGGACACCGCGATTGCAAAGGGCAAGGAAGTGGTTGCAGACAAGCTGACCGGAACCATTGTAAAAGAAATTTATGTGCCGGGACGTATTATTAATATTGTAGTGAAATCATAAACTTGGGTTGATTTTTACGAAACGGTCTAGTATATTTAAGTATGATATGGACGGAGGTTTCCAAATGGCTGATTTTATCAATGTTGCAGTAGACGCTATGGGCGGTGATAATGCCCCTGTAGAAATCGTAAAGGGTGTTGTCGAAGCAGTTCAGGCAAACGATCATGTCAAGGTGTACCTGACCGGGCAGGAAGAGATTGTCCGGAAGGAACTTGAGAAATATACCTACCCGGAAGAACAGATTGAGGTAGTGAATGCAACGGAGGTCATTGAAACCGCAGAACCTCCGGTTATGGCAATCCGTCGTAAGAAGGATTCTTCCATTGTTAAGGCACTGAATTTAGTGAAGGACGGTACCTGCGATGCGTATGTATCCGCAGGAAGTACCGGTGCGACACTGGTCGGTGGTCAGGTCATTGTCGGAAGAATTAAAGGTGTGGAGCGTCCACCCCTTGCTCCGTTAATACCGACCGAGAAGGGATGTGCGCTGCTGATTGACTGTGGTGCGAATGTCGATGCAAGGCCTTCCCATCTCGTACAGTTTGCCAAGATGGGATCCGTATATATGGAAAGCGTTATGGGCATTAAGAATCCCCGTGTCGGCATTGTGAATATCGGTGCTGAGGAAGAAAAGGGAAATGCACTTGTGAAGGAAACTTATCCGCTTTTAAAAAACTGTCCGGATATTCATTTTATCGGAAGCGTGGAAGCGAGAGATATTCCGGCAGGCGCAGCCGATGTCATTGTCTGTGAGGCGTTTGTCGGTAATGTCATTCTCAAGATGTACGAGGGTGTCGGTCGCTCCCTGCTCCATAAGGTAAAGGAAGGCATGATGTCTTCCCTGCGCAGTAAAATCGGTGCGCTTCTTGTGAAGCCTGCACTCAAGGAAACGCTTAAGGCATTTGACTTAGAGCAGTATGGCGGGGCACCGTTATTGGGACTTAAGGGTCTTGTGGTGAAGACGCATGGCAGTTCCAAGGCCGTGGAAATTAAGAATTCTATTCTGCAATGCATTACATTTACAGAACAGAATATTAATCAAAAAATAAAAGAAAAAATCACTATGGAAGAGAACTAGAAAGGATTATCACTATGGAATTTGAAAAATTAAAAAAAATTATTGCAGACGTATTAAACGTTGATCCCGATGAAATTACGATGGACACTACGTTCCTTGACGATCTGGGAGCTGATTCTTTGGATGTTTTTCAGATTATTATGGGAATTGAAGAGGAGTTTGATATAGAAGTTCCTGCAGAAGAAGCTGAAAAGATCACAACAGTGGAAGAAGCAGTAAATATGATCAAGGCTGCAACCAACTGAAGATGATCCGGTCTTTTGCATATCTTGCAGATAAAAAAGCCCTTACAGGGCTTTTTTCCGATGTTGCCATGCATATGAGAAAATGATCCGGTAGATCATTTTTGAATGGAGAGTATTATGTTGCCAAATGAAGATTTCAGTGGTTTAGAAAAGAAAATCGGCTATGAGTTTCAGGACAAAAAGTTATTGCTGCAGGCCTTGACCCATAGCTCTTTTTCAAACGAACAGAAAATTAATAAGCACCCGAATTATGAACGGTTGGAATTCCTGGGGGACGCGGTGTTAGAGCTGATTTCAAGCCAGTTCTTTTTCGAACATTACCCGGAGTGGAAGGAAGGGCAGCTTACCAGAGTCCGTTCGTCCATGGTCTGTGAGCCTGCACTTGCCTATTGCGCCAGGGATATTTCCCTGCAGAATTATATTCTTCTTGGTAAGGGAGAAGAGGCAACGGGAGGAAGAGAGAGGGATTCCATCGTTTCTGATGTCATGGAGGCGGTACTTGGAGCCATTTATCTGGATGGCG
Organism: uncultured Lachnospiraceae bacterium; assembly: GCA_900553305.1. Lineage (GTDB taxonomy): Bacteria > Bacillota > Clostridia > Lachnospirales > Lachnospiraceae > Suilimivivens. The sequence continues at coordinate 2,062 of USDI01000146.1, read as the reverse complement.
GTTTTGAAGAAGCAAAGAGATATGTTCACCAGTGGATTTTATCCGATCTTGAGACGAAGCAGCTCTTTTATGACAGTAAATCCATTTTACAGGAGAGGACACAGAAGGCCGGTAAGGAACTGACCTACCGTCTGGTTTCGGAATCCGGGCCGGATCATGATAAGGTCTTTGTGATCGAAGCACTGATTGATGGGGAATGCGTAGGAAGCGGCACAGGTAAAAGCAAGAAATCTGCGGAACAGCAGGCGGCTTACGGGGTGTTGAAGAAATCCCTATAAGAAAATTTACAGAATAGGTTGTTAACGGAATGTATTTAAAAAGTATAGAAATTCATGGATTTAAGTCCTTTGCAAATAAAATTGTGCTTCAGTTTCACAATGGCATTACCGGAATTGTAGGCCCCAACGGAAGCGGCAAGAGCAATGTTGCCGATGCGGTGCGCTGGGTATTGGGTGAACAACGTATCAAGCAGTTACGTGGAGCCTCCATGCAGGATGTCATTTTCTCGGGAACAGAACTTCGTAAGCCCATGGGCTATGCCTATGTGGCAATCACCTTTGATAATTCGGATCACCAGATGGCGATTGATTATGATGAGGTTACCGTTGCCAGACGAATCTACCGTTCCGGAGAAAGTGAATATCTGTTGAATGGAACACCGTGCCGTTTAAAGGATGTGAATGAGCTCTTTTATGATACCGGTATCGGTAAAGAAGGTTATTCCATCATCGGCCAGGGCCAGATCGATAAGATTTTAAGTGGCAAGCCGGAAGAACGTCGGGAACTTTTTGACGAGGCTGCCGGTATTGTGAAGTTTAAGAAGCGTAAGGTGGCAGCCCAAAAGAAGTTAGAGGATGAAAAGCAGAATTTAGTCCGTGTAAATGATATTCTTTCCGAATTGGAAAAGCAGGTAGGACCGTTAGAGAAGCAGTCGGAAAAGGCAAAGATCTACCTGAAAAAGAAGGAAGAATTAAAAACACTGGATGTAAATCTGTTTCTTTTAGAAAATCTGCATTTACAGGAGCAGTTAAGCAGCGCAACCGAAAAATACCAGATTGCCAGTGATGATCTTGCGGAAACCTCGAAGCGTTACGAGCAGATCAAGGAAGAATACGAAAAGGTCCAGGCAGAAATCGAACAGCTCGATGCAGCCATTGAACAGGAGCGGAATACCATTACCGATACCAGCGTGATGCGTGGTAAGTTAGAGGGTGAGATCAATGTCTTAAAGGAACAGATCAAATCCGCACAGAGCAACGAAGAACATTTCCTGTCACGGCAACAGGCCATTCAGAAGGAAATTGATGACCGGAGTCTGGATAAGGAAGGAATTCTGAAAGATAAATCGGTGATCGACGAACAGGTTGCCGAAATCGAGAAGACCCGTAATGAAGCAAAAGAAAAGCTGCTTGCGGTGCAGAAAGCGATTGAAGAATTAAATAATGAGATCGAGAGTGGTAAGAACACGATCATTGATGCGCTGAATGCGAGGGCAACGATTAAATCAAAGCTTGGACGATACGACAGTATGACCGAGCAGATCAACATCCGGAAGTCCGAGCTGACATCAAGGATCCTGCGTGTGAAGTCGGATGAAGCCCAGCAGGAAGCCGTGATTAAGTCTCTCGAGGAAGAATTTGAGAAGATTAACGAGCAGATCCGTACCCTGAACGATTCCCAGCAGAGCAAGGAAGAAAAGCTTGCCCTGATCCGGGAGGAGCTTTCGAAGAAGGATCAGCTTCTCCGGGATACCCAGGTGAACTACCATCAGGAGAAGTCGAAGCTCGAGGCATTGACGAATCTGACCGAGCGTTATGAAGGATATGGCGGCAGCGTCAAGAAGGTTATGGAACGCAAGGAGCAGGAAAAGGGTATCATCGGTGTGGTTGCGGACATCATTAAGGTAGATAAGAAGTACGAAACCGCGATTGAAACCGCATTGGGCGGTAATATCCAGAACATCGTAACCGATGATGAGGAGACGGCGAAACGCATGATCCGTTTCTTAAAGGATACAAAATCGGGACGAGCAACCTTTTTACCCTTAACGAGTATCACAAAG
>USDI01000145.1 GCA_900553305.1 uncultured Lachnospiraceae bacterium | reverse complement strand
AGTTATCTAACATATATAAAGAAAGAAGGAAATTTCGCATGGATACTCCAGATTTTTCAAAGGAAAACATCAAACCCTTATTTGAGTCAAAATTTATCCGGGTATTTGATTTGCAATACGCAGAAGGAAAACATTATTACGATGCGACGAGGCGAACGGCTGATGATCTTGTGGCTGCGAAAACCACGGAAGAATTCAAGAAAATGCGGGCAGATGCTGTGACCTGCATTGTTGTTTTGAATACAAAGAATTCTGAACCGAAGCTTTTACTCAGTCATGAGTTCCGCTACCCCACCGGTCAGTTTCTGTTAAGCCCCCCGGCCGGTCTTATTGACAAAGAGGATACTGACCTTATTACCACCGCAACCAGAGAGTTAAAAGAAGAAACCGGCATTGTTTTTGGAGACAGCGATACCGCGAAGGTGATCAGTCCGCTTCTTTTCAGCACTCCGGGAATGACCGATGAAAGCAATGCTCTCGTTTTACTTTCCATAAACCGTGATACTCTTCCGGAACTGAATACCGATGGTGCTGTTGGAAGTGAATGCTTTAACGGATTTTCACTTTTAACAAAAGAAGAGGCCCGGCAGATTTTAAACCGTGGAACAGATTCTGACGGTATTTATTATTCGGTGTATACCTGGGCCGCTTTGATGTATTTTGTGACAAGCTTCGGTCATTGATATTGTTATCATCCCGAAAGTTGAAGAATACTTTATGTCCATTTTATTTGAGGAACTCCTATAATTTGTATATATTTACTAAAATAGGAATGATTCCTATTATTATATTCTACATTCCAGCATCTGTTAATTTTACTGCAACAGGTATATACTATAGTTATCAGGAAAGATACTAAAAGTTCCTGATGCAAATATAAGATACCGGATCAGTATCAGGCAGGTACCGCACGGTAACCAGAAAATCAGGGAATGGAGGATAAAGAATATGGCAAATTTATATACGATTGAATTAAATGGTGTAAGTGAGGATGTTTACAACAAAGCCACTGATTTTATTCAGGCACATGCACTTCGTTTAAACTACAGACCGGAGGTTTCCACAATTGATTGCGAATTTCCGGAGGATCTCGATCCTGACAAGGCACCCGAATTAAAAGAGGCCGTGATCCGCAAGGTACATCAGCAGCTTTAATCCCTTTTAAGGTTCTAATAGTAAGAAACAACGTAGGTATAAAAGTCCAGCGGAATTTCCTATAAAGCAAAAAATAAATTCCCCATCCGCAATCCTCAAGAGATTTTCCGGGTGGGGAATTTTCATCTTCCAGTTATGTTCCTGCCTATTCCAATATATTCTTGTAACTATTCGTCTTCATCATCCTCTGCGTCTTCGCCTGTCAATGCCTCTTTTAAGGTACGCCAGCCAAGAACGGCACACTTCACACGTGCCGGCATATGGGCAATATCGCGTAACGCGGATGCTTCCTCCAGAGAGTCGATTTCTTCCTCACTGGCTTCTCCCTTAATCATCTTCATAAAGGTTCTCCCAAGCTGTAAGGCATCCTCTTTCTTCCTGCCAATGACCATTCCGAGCATAATATCCGCAGAGGCCTGCGAGATCGCACATCCATCTCCCACAAATGCGCCGTCCACAATCGTATCATCCTCGACCTTCAGCTTTAAGAAAATATCATCTCCACAGCTCGGGTTGACACCCTCAAGAACAATATCGGCGTCCGGCAGATCATGCTTGAATTCCGGCCGTACATTATGCTCGGTTAAGATTTCATTATAAAAGCTTCTATTTTCCATATCCCATCCGCTCCCTTACGCTTGCGATACTCTTTACAAAAAGCTCTGCCTCTTCTTCCGTATTATAGAACATAAAGCTTGCACGTGTGGCCGATCCGATTCCAAGGTGCTGCAACAAGGGCTGCGCACAATGATGTCCTGCCCGGACACAGATTCCATCAGCAATCAGAATTTCACTCACATCATGCGGATGTACCTCATCAATCATAAATGTCAGAATTCCTGTATGCTCTTCCGGCAGATCCGATCCCAGTACATGAACATGAGGCAGCTCTCTAAGACCATCCAAAGCACACTTTGTCACTTTAAGCTCCTGCTCCTGCATCGCAGCAAATCCAATTTTCTGCACATAGTTGATTGCCGCATGCAGTCCGACTGCTCCTGCAGCATTCACCGTACCGGCCTCGAATTTGTGTGGCAGCTCTGCGTATTTTGCGCTTTCTCTGCTGACAGACTCAATCATCTCACCACCGGAAAGAAAAGGAGGCATCACTTTTAATAATTCCTTTTTACCATATAAGACTCCGATTCCCATTGGTCCGAAAATTTTGTGTCCGGAAAAAGCGAAGAAATCCGCACCCAGATCCTGCACATTCATTGCCATGTGCGGCGTACTCTGTGCACCGTCTACCACAACGACCGCATTTTTCTCATGCGCCATCGCCGCAATTTCCTTAACGGGATTCACTCTGCCAAGTACATTCGATACCTGGGTAATGGCAACAATTCTGGTTTTCTCCGTAATCTGCTCCCGTACCTCGTCCAAATCCAACGAACCATCCTGCCGGCACTCCATGAACTGCAATACCGCGCCTGTCGTTCTTGCCACCATCTGCCAGGGAAGCAGGTTGCTGTGATGCTCCATAATGGATACTAAGATCTCATCCCCTGCCTTCACATGACTTAAGCCGTAGCTGTATGCAACCAGATTGATGCTTTCCGTTGTGTTCCTGGTAAAAATGATTTCTCTGACCGACTTCGCTCCGATAAAATCGCGTACTGCCCTGCGGGCATCCTCATACATCTGTGTTGCTTCGATGCTGAGAGGATAATTTCCCCGTAACGGGTTGGCATTATGCTTTTTATAAAATTCTTCTTCCGCATCAAGAACGGCCTGTGGACGCTGTGAGGTCGCTGCATTATCGATATAAATCCAGTCATGCTCCATGCCGGTACTCTTCCGGAATCCTTCCGAAGTCAGCAGGGGGAATTCGCTCCTGTAATCTGTCATATGCCATCTCCCCCCAGTTCCTCGTCAATCATTGCGGTAAAAGCTTCGTCTGCAATGAGACTCTTCAAGCGTTCAATACCGGCTCTTGCCATCATATCTTCTGCCTGTTCCCTGCTGATTCCTCTGCTTGCCAGATAAAATAGGGTATCCTCATCCAGCTCTCCAATTGTTGCGCCGTGGTTACCTACCACATTTTCCTCCGAACAAAGAATCACCGGAACGGTCTTATTCTCCACGTCCTCGCCCAACATCAGTACGGTTTCCTGCTCGTTTCCTACGGAATCAGAGGCCCCTGTCTTAAAATCAATCGTTCCCCGGAAGGTCTTCTTCGCTCCGTCCCTCAGGGAACCCTGTACATTGATTTCACTTTCCGTACATCTGCCAAAATGGTTGACGACCTCATTCAGATCAATGACATGGGTATGCTCTCCAATATATCCGATGTCGCTCTTAAAGCTGCTTTTCTCACCCTTTAAGTCAATCGCAGTATCCGAATAAATATCTCCTTTTCCGAGATATACCTGAACCAGTTCGATACGCGCATTCTTTTCGCAGGCTCCCTGAATGGTATTGTATACAAGGGAATCCTCCGCGCTGTGCTGCAACTGGATGAGACGGACATTCGCCCCCTCCTCCAAAACCAGATTCGTATACACGGCAAGCTTATTCTCCGGCGTATAATCCATATAAACGGTGATCTGTTCATCCTTTGCCGCATGGATATTAAATTTCTTACTGCTGTATTCTCCCTCTCCCTGAATGGAAAAGTGGGCAGGTTCTTCTCTCACCACCACGTTTTCTTCCGGAAGTACGGTTGTATGTTCCATATCCCAGGGAAGCTTTGTCTCATTGACATTCAGCCAATTCCAGGTCTTCGATGGGAGCTTATTGATAATCATATCTGTCATGGCTTTCTCTCCTTATCCTATGCTGCCCTTCATTTCAAGACGAATCAGATTGTTCATTTCTACGGCATATTCCAGCGGAAGCTCTTTCGACACATTATCTGCAAATCCACTGACAAGAAGTGCTCTGGCATCTTCCTCGCTCATGCCTCTGGACATTAAATAAAATACTGCATCATCACTGATACTTCCGATCTTCGCCTCATGTCCTACGGCAGCATCCTTTGTCCGGATGTCCATAGCCGGTATCGTATCCGAGCGGGACTCGGAATCCAGCATCAGGGACTGACAGGAAACCGCAGATTTCGACTTCTTCGCTTCCTTATTAATCACCACACTGCTCCGGAAGGTACTGATTCCACCGCCCTTACTGATGGAACGGGTATTCATATAAGAGCTTGTATTCGGCGCGGCGTGAACCACCTTCGCACCGGTATCCAGATTCTGTCCTTTTCCGGCAAAGGTCACACCGGTAAATTCCATTTTGGCGCCCTCTCCCTTTAAGATACTCATCGGATACAGACAACCGACATGGGAGCCAAACGAACCGGAAACCCATTCAATCGTACCACCTTCCTCCACAACTGCTCTTTTGGTATTGAGGTTATACATATTTTTAGACCAGTTTTCAATGGTCGAATAGCGCAGCTTTGCATTTTTCTTCACGTAAAGCTCCACGCATCCGGCATGAAGATTGGCTACGTTATATTTCGGAGCCGAACATCCTTCGATGAAATGCAGGCTTGCACCTTCATCGACGATAATCAAGGTATGCTCAAACTGTCCCGCACCTTTGGCATTCAGACGGAAATAGGACTGCAGCGGAATCGATACCTGCACTCCCTTCGGCACATAAACGAAGGAACCGCCGGACCACACTGCTCCATGCAGTGCTGCAAATTTGTGATCCCGTGGTGTCACCAGTTTCATAAAGTGCTTACGCACCATATCTGCATATTCACCTTTTAAGGCACTTTCCATATCCGTATAAACGACACCTTCTGCTTCCACTTCCGATTTTACATTATGATAAACCAACTCGGAATCGTACTGGGCACCCACACCAGCTAAAGACTTCCGCTCTGCCTGCGGGATTCCCAATCGTTCAAAGGTATCTTTAATATCCTGCGGCACATCCTTCCATGATCCCTGCATTTTGGTATTCGGCCGTACATAGGTGGCAATATGATCAATGTCCAGACCTTCGATAGAAGGTCCCCAGTCGGGAATGGGCATTTCATTATAAATTTGCAGGGATTGAAGACGAAACTGCTGCATCCACACAGGATCATCCTTTTCCTTCGACAGCTTGTCCACAATTTCCGGGGTCAGACCCTCTTCCATACGATAAGCATCTTTTTCTTCATCACGGATATCATAGATGCTGCGGTCAATATCATCTACCTGACTTTTCTCTCTCATTTCACGCGCACCCCTTCTTATTTCTCGAATTCTTCGAAGCCTTTTTCGTTAATTTCATCCACCAGAGAAGCATCTCCGTTTTTGACAATTTTTCCTTCGTCCATGACATGGGTAACATCCACATGCAGGAATTCCAGAATTCTGGTACTGTGCGTGATGATCAGAAGACTTCCCTTGCACTGTTCCTTATATAACTGGATTCCTTTGGAAACTGTCCGGACTGCATCGACATCAAGACCGGAATCCGTTTCATCCAGAATCGCAAGCTTGGGCTCTAACATCAGCATCTGCAGAATCTCTGCTTTCTTTTTCTCTCCTCCGGAGAAACCGTCATTCAGATCACGCTCTGCATAGGATTCATCCATAGAAAGCAACTTCATGGTTTCTGAAAGCTTCTTCTTAAAGTCCCACAGACGGATCCGCTTTCCTGTTTTTTGCTCCAAAGCACTGCGGATAAAGGCACTCAGCGTTACTCCGGGAACCTCCAAAGGATTCTGGAAGGATAAGAAGATTCCCTTCTTCGCACGCTCATCCACCGACAATTCGGTAATATCTTCTCCATCAAAAAGAATGCTGCCGGAAGTAACCGTATAACGGGGATGTCCTGTGATGGCATAACCCAAAGTTGATTTACCCGTTCCGTTCGGTCCCATCAATACATGCGTTTCATCGCTTCCGATGGAAAGGTCCACTCCGTGCAGGATTTCTTTATCTTCTACATTCACATGTAAATCTTTAATTTCTAACAAAGTATGTTTTGACATTTGCTTTTCCTCCTGGTT
>USDI01000144.1 GCA_900553305.1 uncultured Lachnospiraceae bacterium | reverse complement strand
CGATGAAGCCGTTGAGCTGCGTCATAATGGCATTACGATGCCGATTTTGATCCTCGGACATACTCCGAAGGAGCAGGTCAGCCAGTTAATTAAATATAACATTACACAGGCGGTCACCTGTAAAGCAAAGGCTTTGGAATACAGTGAAGAAGCCGTTCGTTGTGATAGCACACTTAAGATTCACATCAAGGTTGACACCGGAATGTCCCGGCTTGGTTACCTTTGTGATGGGGATTACTTTGAAAATGGTGTGGAGGGAATTTGTGAAGGGTGTTCTCTTCCGGGACTTGATGCCGAAGGAATCTTTACCCACTTTGCTGTTTCGGATGAACCCGGAGAACAATGCCGTGCTTATACGGAGCATCAGTTCCGGCTCTTTACCGATGTGATTAAACAGGTGGAGGAACGCCTTGGGAAACGATTCGCTATCCGTCATTGTGCCAATACCGGGGCCGTAGCCCGTTATCCGGAAACCTATCTTGACATGGTTCGCCCCGGACTCCTGCTCTATGGATACGGAGAATTTGCCGAAGAATTGAATTTGAAACCAGTCATGAGTCTGAAAGCAACCGTCAGCACGATTAAAACTTACCCTGCCGGTACTGCGATCAGCTATGGCGGCATTTATGTCACACCGCATAAGACACGTATGGGCGTCATTCCTTATGGATACGCCGATGGATTTTTCCGCTGCTTATCCAATAAATGCAGCATTATGACCTCCGAAGGTCCCGCTCCCCAGCGTGGAAAAATCTGTATGGATATGTGTATGATCGATCTGACCGATAAGATGGGCGTGGATGTCGGAAGCGAAGTGGAAATCTTCGGAAAGCAGAATTCCATCAACGATTTAGCTGCCGTTGCAGGAACGATTCCCTATGAACTCACCTGCGCCGTCAGCAAACGTGTTCCCAGAATTTACTACCGGGATGGAAAAGTGATTGAGAAAGAATTGTTGTTACGTGGATAAGATGAAGAAGCAGGAGCGCTAATGCCCCTGCTTCTTTTCAGCCATCGGGGAATTTAGATTCTTTGACAGATCCAAGTACATTCAGTATAGTAATCTTAAGGGTATAGAATGATCTTAAGGAGGGTTACGGAGATGTCCCATATTACTTTAAACACAGCCATTCATGAAATTTTCCATCATCCGGAGATTGGGGATCTGAATCAATATCTGATTTACTGTCTGAACAGGGATCTCTGGCTGAATGAACATGTAAATGCCATCATGGATCAGCCGCTTACGGCAGCAAAGGAGATTAACTGGTCGCCGGAGGGGATCGAGAGAGGAATGAATTTTCTTCTGGATGAATTGGAACAAGATAGGGTGAGGCAGCATTTTATTTATTCGGAAGAGGAAGCACAGGAAGATCCACAGAAAAAGGAAGTCTGTCTGTTGGAACTCCAACCGGAAAAGGTACATCCGGAGAAACCGGTGATTGTCCTTGCATCGGGTGGTGGATACAATTCGGTCTGTAACATAGCAGAGAGCTTCCCGACAGCAAGTCACTTTGTGGAGAAAGGGTATTCAGTGTTTGCATTGAGTTACCGGGTGTCCTGCCCAAGGACAATGATCGCGGCACTGGAGGATTTAAAGAAAGCGGTTAGCTGGCTCTTTCAAAATGATACAAAGCTTGGCTATGATCTGAAACAGCACGGCTATGTGGTTGGCGGTTATTCGGCAGGCGGCAATCTGGTGTGCAATTACGGCGCACCGAATATTGGATGGAAGGCAGCAGACTTACCGAAACCAATCTGCCTTTTCCCGATTTACCCGTTTATTGATTTGTTTGAATGGGGAGACAGACCAGAAGGAGAAGCCGAATTTCTGATTCGCCGGTTGGGAGAAAATTATAAAGATCTGCAGCATCAATATAATGTGGCAGAGCATGTGGATGGTGACTACCCACCCTGTTATATTGCCTGTGGAAGGGATGATGCAACGGTTGGTATTCGGGATTCAGAACTCTTAAAAACGTTACTGGACCAGGCAGGCGTTCCGGCAGTGTTGGATGCGGCAGACCATGCCCCACATGGCTTCGGAGACGGGACAGGCACAGAGTTAGAGGGCTGGCCGGAGCGGGCACTTGCCTTTCTTGAAAAAATGAAATAAGTTTGCGACCGATCATGATAAACAGGAAGGTTGATGTGGCAATACAATGAAAATATTTGATGGTAAAAGTGTGTTTGACGGAGTTGCGATTGGGAAGATTCACATTCTGAAAAAGGAAAAACGTAAGATCCTTTGTACGCATATTGAGGATGTGGAAGAGGAGATTGCAAGAAAGAATAAAGCAGTTGAGGAAACCGATGCACAGTTAAAGAACCTCTATGAGAAAGCGTTACAGGAGGTTGGTGAGGTCGGAGCAGCGATTTTCGAGGTTCATCAGGTGATGCTGCAGGATCCGGATTTTCAGGAAGCAATTGAGAATCTGATCCGTACCCAGGAGGTAAATACCGAATATGCGGTTGCAACAACCTCCGACAATTTTGCGAACATGTTTGAGATGATGGATGATGATTACATGAAGGCGCGGGCCGCGGATGTACGGGATATTTCCGAACGGTTAATTGCCGTATTATCTGAAGAAAGCGTGGATCTGTCAAGTGGAGAGGAAGCCGAGATCATTGTGGCCGAGGACCTGACACCCAGTGAAACCGTGCAGATGGATAAGAGTAAGGTGCGTTCCTTCGTGACCCGTCTTGGCTCTGCCAATTCCCATACAGCGATTCTGGCGAGAACCATGAATATTCCGGCACTCATCGGAATTGATTATGAGGAAGAGATCGATGGAAAGACGGCTGTTGTGGATGGCTTTCAGGGAACCCTGATTGTGGATCCGGATTCGGAAACCCTGCTTTCCTATGTGAAAAAGGAAGAAGAGGAGCGCAGCAAGCAGGAGCTGCTTCTTACCCTTAAGGGCAAGGAAACCGTTACAAAAAGCGGCAAGGCGATTCAGTTATACGCCAACATCGGCGGCTTATCCGATCTCCAGTATGTGTTACAGAATGATGCAGCCGGAATCGGACTTTTCCGCAGTGAGTTCCTTTATCTGGAAAAGTCGGACTATCCGACAGAGGAAGAGCAGTTCCAGGTTTATAAGTCGGTTGCACAGACAATGGCAGGCAAGAAAGTCATTATCCGTACCCTCGATATCGGTGCAGATAAGCAGATTGATTACTTTGACCTTAAGAAGGAAGAAAACCCGGCAATGGGCTTCCGTGCGATCCGGATCTGTCTGAAACGGCCGGAAATCTTTAAAACACAGTTAAGAGCGCTGTATCGTGCGAGCGTATACGGAAATATTGCGATCATGTTCCCGATGATTACTTCCGTCTGGGAAATCCGGAAGATTAAGGAGATCGTGGAAGAAGTCAAAGCGGAACTGCGTAAGGAAGGCATTCCTTATCATGAGATGGAATTAGGGGTGATGATTGAGACTCCGGCAGCCGTCATGGTGAGTGAAGAGCTGGCGAGGGAAGTGCAGTTTTTCAGTATCGGAACGAATGACCTGACACAGTATACCCTCGCGGTAGACCGTCAGAACGGCGAACTGGATGACTTTTATGATGCGCATCATCCGGCAGTCCTCAAGATGATCCGGATGGTCATTGAGAATGGACATAAGCAGAATATCTGGGTTGGAATCTGTGGAGAACTAGGCGCAGACCTGACACTTACGGATACGTTCCTTGACATGGGAATTGATGAGTTGAGTGTTTCTCCATCAAGAATTTTACCGATCCGCAAGAAAATAAGGGAGCATTCGTAGGATTTAGGAGAAAATACCTCTTTACGATGCTCATGGATTGTGCTAGAATGCATGATAAATAATTACGTGAATGAAAACAAAGCCGTTTTCCAGGTAAATGCCCGGGAGACGGCTTTTTCTTTTTCAAGAGGGAGGAATAACAACATGAGCAACAGCGAGCAGGTAAAAGAAGAAAAGGAACAGCAGGGCTGTACTGCTGCGGAAGTCCTTGTGAAGTGTCTGGAAAAGGAAGGCGTGGAGTACGTTTTCGGAATTCCGGGGGAAGAAAACTTAGATATGATGAATGCACTGGCAAAGTCCAGTATCCGTGTCATTGTGGTGCGGCATGAACAGGGAGCTGCATTCATGGCAGATATGTACGGAAGGCTTACCGGAAAAGCGGGCGTATGCTTTTCCACGTTAGGACCCGGTGCGACCAATCTGATTACCGGCACGGCAGATGCAAACTCGGACGGAGCGCCGCTTATCGCAATCACGGGACAGGTGGGAACGGAGCGGATGCACCTGACCTCCCATCAGTATCTGGATCTGGTGGAATTGTTTGCACCGATCACAAAGCGGAGCAAGCAGATTGTAAATCCGGATTCCGTCAATGAAATCATGCGGATTGCCTTTAAATATGCGGAGAGTGAAAAGCCGGGAGCCTGCCACATCGATCTGCCGACCAACGTAGCGAAGATGAAGGTGACACCGGGACTTGCAGAAGAGCCAATTAACAAGCCGGTATGTTCCAAAGAATATGCTTCCTTCAGCAGTATCGATCAGGCAGCAGCCATGATTTATAAGGCAAAGCACCCGGTAGCGCTTGTCGGACACAGCGCAGTGCGGAATCATGCGGGAGAAGCGCTTACCAGCTTTGCGGATGAACTGAAGATTCCGGTAGTAAATACGATGATGGCAAAGGGAATTATTTCATATAATAATAAATACTCCATGTGGACTGTCGGTATACCGCAGAAGGATTACCAGAATAAGATTCTGGATATGGCAGATCTTGTGATCGCGATTGGATATGATATTGTCGAATTCGCTCCTGGAAAATGGAACGGAGGAGGAAAGCACAAGATCATTCATATCGACCAGCGTCCGGCTCACATCAATATGCTTTATCAGCCGGAGGTACAGGTGGTCGGAGACATTTCCTATTCACTGCAGCAGATCCAGTTCCGCTGTGAGCAAAAAGAGGAACCGGAAGAAATTCTGGAATTGAAGAAGGAAATGGTGAAGGAATATGAAAGCTTTGCAGACGATATGTCCTTCCCGATGAAGCCGCAGAAGATTCTGCATGATGTGCGGAAATTCATGGGAGAGGATGATATTGTGATTTCGGATGTGGGTGCTCATAAGATGTGGATCGCCCGTGAATATAATTGCTATAAGCCCAATACCTGTATTATTTCCAATGGATTTGCAACGATGGGAATTGCCGTTCCGGGAGCGGTGGCAGCGAAGCTGATTAATCCGGATAAAAAGATACTTGCGATCTCCGGTGATGGCGGCTTTATGATGAACAGTCAGGAATATGAAACGGCACTCCGGGAGGGAACCCCGATTGTGACACTGATTTTTTCGGACGCCAGCTATGGCCTCATTAAATGGAAGCAGATCGACCGTTTTGGAAAGCAATGTTATGTGGATTTCACGAACCCCGATTTTGTGAAATATGCGGAAAGCATGCATGCGAAAGGGTATCGAGTGGAAAAGGCAGAGGATCTGATTCCGATTCTGGAGGATGCCTTTAAGCAAAATAAGCCATGCATCATTGACTGTCCGGTGGATTACAGTGAGAACACGAAGTTGTCCGAGTACCTGCAGGAAAAATTTGAGTAGAATTCGGGAACCCTTTAAAATGTTGGTGAAGCTTACCACGTTTTAGAGGGTTCTTTTGACTTTCAGGCTGGATGCGGTTGTTGGATTCTTTATGGTTGTTCAGGGAAATTGCAGCAAGAAACTGTGGTATTGTGGTATGGAGCAGCAGGAAAAAGTGTATGATGTAGAGGATTTTGTATTTGCTTATAGAAGGAGAAAAGATTAAACTAAAAGAGACAGAATTATTCCATATCATATTGAAAAATGGTTTGGATAAACGATTATGCAGATCAATTATGTAAAACGAGTTCATTTATAAACCTTGTTGCGAAAGGAATCAAAAAGGAAGCATTTATGAGTAATAAAAAATACAGTCTGTTATATCCGCTTGAATCGGCAGAATATAAGAAGCTCAGTCCGACGGCTTTGCACGATCTGGGACTGGATCAGATCTGTAAGCAGTTGACGCCAAAGGAATCGGAGCAGAATCTGATTATGAATACGATGTCGACCTCGGCGACTGGCATGTTGAGACGGAT
>USDI01000143.1 GCA_900553305.1 uncultured Lachnospiraceae bacterium | reverse complement strand
CCGATCAGAGGATATAACATTCCGTAATAACCAAGAATCTGTCCGGTAGTTGCCGGATCCTCCATTCCGATATGCAGATAGCCCTTCACCTTCCGCGGGGCAATGCTCTTTAAAAGATGTAATGCCTCTTTCGAACACTTCTCCCATGTCCGGTGAAACAGATCACTCCGGAGCACCTTATAGTAATATCGGATATCATGAATAATATTCCTTATCTTATCATAGATTGACTGAATTGTGTACCGGATATTTTTAAGCAGCTCCCAGAGATTCTGGATACACCAGCGGATTTTTTCACGCAGCAGTTCCCATTTTGAAGTTTCCTCTTGAAAATCTGCTTCTTCTCTGTTGCCAGCTTCTGCTGCTTCTTCTTCCTCTCTGACTTCTACCGACTCAGAATTTATTTCGGTATGCGCTGCATTCTCTGTCTGATTTTCAGGGGCATTTTTTACTTCCGTAGCAAGCAGGGTATCTTCGGCTTCTCTGGATGAATCTGAAGTTTTTACGGTCTTTGCTGCTTTTTCTTTTTCGCTTTTCTGTTTAGTCTCTGCACGTTTTTCATCGGATGCGGCCTCCTTCGCAGGCTGATCCGACCGGAACAGGGTAAAGCAGGCGATTCTCACGCGCAGGTACGCTTCCTCCGGATAAAGAAACCGGATGTTCAGAAGATGAAGGAGCCATGTCACCTTAACAAGTGCATGAATCTGCTGTTCGCCCTCTGCATCCTTCGAAGCATCAACCCGGTAACGGATCGGTACAAAAAGCACCAGCAACAGAATAAGCAGAATCATTCCCAAAACAACAAGCAATATGATTCCTATGATTTTCAGTATGGTCAAAATTACCATTCCCATGCATTACGAACCTTTCTTCTGGTCTTTTACTTTGAGCTTCAAATATTCCTTGAGGTCACATTTTCCGGTTCTTTCAAGGCTTTCTTCCACAATCTGCTGCACAATTCCAACTGCTTCCTCATAATCCGAAGCAATTCCGATGATAATCGGTGCGTGTTTTCTGAAATATTTCTGCTTTAGCAACATGGAAGAATAGATTTCCAGCTGATCGTCTCCATAGGCAAGTGTAACCAGATAAACCCGTACCATTGCATGAATTTTCAATTTTTGTTTTATCATCCCTACATGCTCAACAGTTTCTCCCACATAGAGATACTTATAAAATTTCATACTGAAATTACTCCTCCTGCCTTTGACTGCCTTTTAAGACTGTGGCTCAGTCAGGTATGCATCAAAAATCCGCTTTGCAATCGGAACGGCATAATCGCCTCCGGCTCCGGCACCCTCAATAATAATTGTCACGCAGATTTGCGGATTTTCTGCCGGTGCGTACCCGGTAAACCAGGCATGGCTTTCGCCCTTTACCGTACCGTATTCCGCGGATCCAGTCTTCCCGGCAGCCGTATAGGATAAGCCCTTTAACCGTGATGCCGTACCCTCTGTGACAACCGCCTCCATCAAGGTCTGCATGGCGGCAGCTTCGGTTTCGGTCATCAGTTCTCCGTAAGCGGACGGCTTGAACTCCTTAGTAATGGTCCCAGCACTGTTTTTCACGGAGTCTACCAGATAAGGCTTCATGAGATTCCCGTCATTGGCAATCGCACAGGTAATCATATTTAACTGCAGAGGCGTAATTCCGGCAGCGCCCTGTCCGATCGAAATCTGCATCATGTCTGCATCCGGTGTATTCTCAGCCACAACCAGATTACTTACCGAATGCTGGAAAGAAACCGGCAGCTTCTGATTAAAGAGAAGCTGGTTTAACGTATCTCCGAACTCCTTCCGGTCAAGGGAAAGTCCGATATTGGCATAAGAGGTATTACAGGACTTGGCAAAGGATTTCGTGAAATCCACCGAGCCATGTACCGAGCCATGATAACACTGGATCCGGTCTTCGCCCCATTTGATGGAACCGACGCACTGATACCGGTAATTCTGATAAGTGTCCGGATGCTCCCGGATATATTCTAAGGAAGTAATAATTTTAAAGGTCGATCCCGGTGGATACTGCCCCTGTGTAACACGGTTGAGAAGAGTTCCGCTTTCGGTATCCTGCAGGTAATGATCCCACTCCTGTGCCACCGTAGACGGGTCAAAATCCGGATGGGATACCATCGCCAGGATTCTTCCGGTCTGCGGCTCTGTCACAATGATGGCTCCCCGGTAAACACCAAGTGCGGTAGAGGCCACCTGCTGCAGGTTCGTATCCAATGTCGTATAGACATTGTCCCCCGGGTACTTCTCTCCCTTTGCTTCTAAAGAAGCCTTCTGGGAAAGAGGCGCATTGGAATTGATCAGATAATAATTGCACTGGGATTCAAGTCCCATTTTCCCATTAACTGCATAGCCTACCACATGGGAAAACAGGTTCCCGTATGGGTATTCGCGTACTTCCTTTCCGTCCCCGTCTTCAACGGTCTGTGCCAGGATCTGACCATCTCCGGAATAAATGCTTCCACGGCGGTTCTGTGCTAAAAGCATCTGTTGACGCCCGTTATAGCTGTTATTAATCAGCTCCTGCTTATGGGTTGCGGAATAATAAATAATATAGCCGGACATGGAAAGCAGTAACAGCGTAAAAAACCATGTCACTGCCATAATTTCCGGATTCTTTTTCTTTTGGGATTTCTTCTTCGGTGTACGATTATTCTTCACCTTCAAATTCTTCTCCTTCATTCTCTGGTTCATTCCAGTCTTCGATAAAATCATCGTCCTCATCATAGGAAGGACGTGCCAGTCTTCCGGAACGCTCCTGACGATCTGCACGGACCGGCCTTTCGGTTGCAGGGCGTCTGCGTCCGGCTCCGTTTGGAGTATCCGGGCGTCTTCGCCGTTTCAGGCGCAGCTGCTCTTCGATTTCCTTCTGCCGCAGTACATAAAGCCCTTCGACAATCGCAAACATCATTAACGTGGTAAGCACGGAGCTTCCACCGTAGCTGATTAACGGCAGGGTTACTCCGGTAAGCGGAATGAACTTCGTGCCGC
This sequence comes from uncultured Lachnospiraceae bacterium, assembly GCA_900553305.1. Classification (GTDB taxonomy): domain Bacteria; phylum Bacillota; class Clostridia; order Lachnospirales; family Lachnospiraceae; genus Suilimivivens. The sequence continues at coordinate 3,135 of USDI01000143.1, read as the reverse complement.
CGCCAATCGTAAGAAAGACCTGAAAAATATAGATTACACCAAGGCCAAATGCAATCAGTTGATAAAACTTGTCATTCAGTCGGATGGAAATATTCATAAACATAATAAAGCAGCTTACGCAGATGAGAATCAGGCAGACAGCAAACAGAATTCCAAGTTCTTCTGCAATGGCAGAAAAAATAAAATCCGCTTCAACGGTCGGAATGGATTCCGGTGTTCCCTTGTACAGCCCAAGCCCGAAGAATCCACCACTCGATATGGCAAATAACGACTGGGTGATCTGATAGCCTGCGGAGTCAATGACGCTCCATGGATCCTTCCAGGCCTGCACACGTACCTGCACATGCCGGAACACCCTGAATGCAAGATAAGCGGCCACTGCACCGCCGCCTGCCCCCGCCAGTACATAGAGCAGATTCTTCGTTGCCACATAGACCATCAGGACATATACCACAAAGAAAATCAAGGCGCTTCCGAGATCCTTTGAAATCACCAGCACAATCACATGTGCCGCTGCGACCACGGCCGTCGTAAAGACCTCCAGGAATCCCGAAGATTCATACAACGCACTTGCCACAAAAAATACAAATAAGATCTTCACAAATTCGGACGGCTGGAAGGTAACGCCTCCGATCGAATAGGAAAGCTTACTTCCATAGGTGGTTTGTCCAAGAATCAGAACCACGGAAAGCGCAAGAATACCAACCGCTGCATAAATCCATTTCAGATTCTTCAGAAAGCGCATCTTTTCGATCAGGAATGGAATCAGAAGAGCAATCGCCAGAGATCCTGCCACAATAATAAACTGTTTCACAGCCTTTTTCATATCAAGACGCGTCAGAATCACAAAGCCGATACTAAGCAGCATACACATGTTGTTGACAATCAGCCGGTTTGCTTTCGGGTACATCATGCGGTACAGTACAATGGCCGTAAACAACAGAATCTGCTGGAACGCATAAAAGAACAGGTAAGTAAAATCTCCTGTTTCAAAGCAGATAACCAGAAAGCTGCAAAAGTGAAACACAAACATCAGAATATTCTGCCGGATATAAATGCCGTTGCGCGCTTCTTCGTTATCGTAACGGAATACTGCAAAGCATTCATACGTATATAATGTAATCAGCAGTGTAATTACATATTTGGAAAACTCGCTGACATATAATTCCATTATTCCACTCCTCTTTTTATATGTCCCGTTGTATATTCCTTATAAGGGGGCTTTGCGCCCACTCCGGATAACAAATCCGCAAAATAGCGTACAACTTTTGCAGTCTCTTCTCCATTTTCTGTTGTAAAGTCGAGACGGTAAGTAGGAATGCCACGCATGCCCTTCTCCACAAGGGCATGGAGAGACAAAGGTACACTGTTATAGATGATATTGTAACAGCTCCGGCAGTTATGCAGTACCGGAAATGAAGTCTTATAACGGTCTGTAAGAATACTGATACCCGCTTCGTGCCGACAGCTTTTTAAGGTATTCTCGATACAGTTTGCCGTAATCATCATCGGAAGCCGTCCGTAAACAAGCGCGGATGCCTGCATGGCAGCCGGCGCCTTTGCCAGAAGCTCCTTCCATTCCGATTGATTCTCCTCAACCGGAAGAGTATATTCGGCAATTCGGTTTTTCCAGAACTGTACCGCTTCATGATTCCAGAAGTACAGATTGTGGTCTGGAATCAGTTTACTTTCCGGTAAAACCTTCTTCATATAAGCATAGGTTTCAAGATTGCGGAACAATAGTCCATTGAAGCGACCGCTTTGCAAAGCTTCTTCTATCGCCTTCAGATCCTTCCGGTTATGCTCACGTATCACATAAGGGCCTGCAAGAAACAGCTTTCCTTTCCAGTCCTCCGATGAAGAAGAAAGAAGATCTTTCTCTGTGAGCAGGGAATAATCCAGATAAATCCGGCGGAGCGAAAGATCTTTTAAAAGTGCATCGAACTGTTCCTTCGTTGACACGAAAACATCCAGCATTTTCGGAGTTTTGTCCTGCAATTCTCCATGGATGTTCTGCTCAGATGACCGCTCCGTTACAGCAGAACAGGCAGGACCTTCTTCCATATGTCGTAAGCAGGGTAATCCATTCCCAAGGATCCGTTCCTCTTCCAAATGAAGAACCGCTTCTCTTCGCAGATCATTGAGTTCCCGTACCGGCACAAAAACATCCTCGTCCATCAGAATCTGCAGATCCCTGAGGATAAATGCGGTATTACCCATCTTATTCATTTGCCTGCGGACATCCTCTTCCTTTAAGGGCTGTTTCACGGCCTCCTGTGTGACGGTTCCAACAGCACTGGCCTGTACGTTGCCGTCTGTAAGTAATAAAAAACACGGTTCTCCTTTTTTCAGGGAAATGGCCGCATCGATTTCAATTTTCTTTTTCTGTTTCAGATATTGGTTTTCAATCGTTTCCAGTACCTGTTCACCGGTTTTCGAATACGCAGGGGAAGACAGGGTAATCATGTTTCTGCCGTTCTTCTGATGATAATAGCCCTCTCCCACCTCACTGCGGATATACAGGGAAGACAGAAATTTCCGGTCGGCTTCTGCAACCTGATAAGGCTTCCCACTATAATATAAATCGATATATTTCCGATAAATTGAAGTAACCCCTGCAGCATAGGCAGGCTTCTTCATACGTCCTTCAATCTTAAAGGAATCAATGCCTGCCTCAATCAGCTCGGGAAGAATTTCAATCGTACACATATCCTTCATGCTTAAGGGATAACATTCCTTCTGATTCTTTGTTGTATAAGGAAGACGGCAGGGTTGTGCACACCGCCCGCGGTTACCGCTCCGGCCGCCTAACATACTGCTGAACAGACACTGTCCGGAATAACAGTAACACATTGCTCCATGAATAAAGGTTTCCACTTCAATTCCGGTTTCTTCCTTAATTCTCCGAATCTCTTTTAAGGAAAGTTCTCTTGCCGGAACCACTCGGCAGATGCCCTCTTCTTTCAGGAAGTGAGCCCCCTCAGGTCCCGTAATCGCCATCTGGGTGCTTGCATGAACCGGCAACTCCGGAAAATGACGCCGGATGACCTGAACGGCACCGAAATCCTGAACAATCACACCATCCAGTCCTGCTTCATACAAAGGCTGCAGGAAGGTCACAAGCTCTGGGTCTGG
>USDI01000142.1 GCA_900553305.1 uncultured Lachnospiraceae bacterium | reverse complement strand
TATATAAAAGTTCATTGAAATACTGTCAATAACTGTCGCTTGGCAAGCTGATGAAGGCTTATTATGGCAAGGGCAACAAGATCAGCAAGGAAGCCGCTTCTATTGTAGATGAAAAGAAGAAAACACTCTCCACATCCAAGGATTCTGCAGAAACCTTAAAGCAGATTCAGACGGCATCGGAGAGCCTGAAGAGTTCTGCAGACCAGTTGACGAATACGGGTAAGGATTCTGTATTCAGTAAAGGACAGGACGAAATTTATAAAGCAGTAGACAGTTTTGTAACCAATTATAACAAGCTGATTGAAGGGTCTGCCAAGTCCGCTTCTGACAGTATCACGAAGAGAGTGGATACCTTAAAGAATATGACAGAGTCCAATCAGAAGCTCTTAAGTCAGGTAGGTATTACGATTGGTAAGGACGATACACTGACACTTGACAGGGATGCTTTTGCAAAGGCAGATACCAATACCGTCAAGAATTTATTTAATGGAAGTTATTCTTATGCTTCCAGAGTATCTTCGCAGTCTTCCTTTATTGATTTTGCAGCAACACAGGAAGCAGCAAAGGCGAATACCTATACAACGAAGGGAACTTACAGCAATACCTATGCTTCCGGTAATATTTTCAATTCCTATTTCTAGGTTTTACAGGAAGAGTTTAAGTAGATTTATAATTACAGGATAAGAGAGTTCAGGCACATCTTAAGGGGTGTGCCTGTTTTTTGTGCAGAGCACTTATCGAAACCAAACCGGAAGCGTGGATTGAGGTTAGTGAGAACCAGTCCGGAACACTTAAGGAATGCAAGCCGGAGGCGCAGCATGCGTTTAGTGAGAGAAACGAATCATTGTGATAATAACCAAATAATAAAACTGACATTACAAAATAATTGTTTAAATTAACCAAAAACGTCTTGACATGAGATACAAAATCTGTTATCTTACATAATAACTTATAATTTCATTGTTGATCGATTAACATATCCTTTTATCTTTTATTAGTTTTTATCAAATCCAATATTTTCACGAAAGAATATAAGAGGTGCTATTTGAAGAAAACAATTCACGCAGAACATTTTTTCTTTTGCGCCTTTTCTGACTCAGAGTCTGTTGTAAAGCATATTACCTGTATGGGAGATATGAAGTTTTCTTTGTATCTGCCGGGACACAAAATTGATCTGAATTATCAGCAGGGAGGTTTTGGGGTAAATGCCTGTCCCATGCTGTCGGATTCATTGCTGTTAACAGGCACTGATGTCGCAGAAAAGGTATTGATCAGCAGGCAGGGGCCTGTACATACATTGGCTTCCACAGGGAGAATCCGTCTGGAAGAAGAAGTTACGGTGACGCTGGGAAGTGATTATGAAAACAGAATCTGTTACCAGTTTCATTCCATGGTCAAGGGCAGGCATATCGTGTTGGTTAAGGAGGGCGAAAATGTCGTTCTTCATAATCTTGGTGGCGACGGAGTATATCATAACGGAAGAAGAGCGCAGGAAAGTACCATACTTAAGAGGGGAGATTCCTTGCAGCTTTACGGTCTTTTTCTGCAATTTTTGCCACCATATCTCATTTATGTTCCGCTGGTTGGAGAATGCCGGGTGATTGACTGGGGGTTCCAAGGGAAGGAACTGCAGCGAAAGACAGGAGCAGTAACGGTGTCACGTTCCATACAGAAAATTCCGGAGGAGATCTGCCTACCGGAGGAACAGGAAAGAGAGATTTTAAGTCCACCACAGAAGAAAGAGACTTCCAGGACTCCATGGCTCCTGTCCATAGGGCCAATGGTTACGATGGTTTTCCCCATTCTGATGATGAGCCTGCTTAGCAGCAGAGCTGCGAATGGAGCAGGAAATAGCTATCGGTATGTGACACTGGCAGCGGGAGTATGCAGTTCATTACTTGGTGTATTCTGGGGAGTCACAAACCGGCTGGCAGGCCGTCAGGAGGAATGGAGAAGTAACCGGGAAAGAATCATCCGGTACCGGGAATATCTGAAAAAACTGGAAACAGAATTACAGGATCTTGCACAAAAGGGAGTTGAAATGCTCCATCATAGATACCGGACAGTTCAGGAGCATTATGCAGAACACGATCTTCTGTTTCTGAACTGGAGCCGTTATGAAGCTGATCCGGATTTCTGGTTTACGCGGCTTGGAACCGGAAGACGGGATTTTCCTGTGAGGTTAAAGCTCCCGGAGGGAAGGAAAGTATTGGTAAAGGATTCCATGGAAGAGGAAGCGGAAGCCTTATGGAACAGGTTTCAGTATCTGGAGGAGGTTCCGGTTGGTGTGGACTTTAGGGAGAATTCCCGGCTTGCCGTGGTGGGAGAAGAAGAGCACCTGTGTGACGGGGTGTTACAGATCTTCTGGCAGCAGGTACTTCATCATTCACCGGAGGAAATGCGTATAGCCTGCTTCTTTGATTCGTCCATACCGTGGCAGATGAATGTTTATCACAGTATGAAATGGACGCCGCATATGTGGTCAGAAAGCGGAGAAATCCGATTCCTGGCCGGTGATAAAGAAACAGCGGCCGAAATTCTTCCGGACCTCACCAGAGAACTTGCTGTGAAGCAAGAGCAGGTTACCTTTTTCCTGTTCCTGCTTAATCCGGAATTGATTCTCGGAGAAGTTCTGCAAAGTCTTTTGCAGGAGGGAAAGACGGATCGGGTTATGGTGGTTGGAATTGCAGGAAAAGAACAGGAACTTCCTAAGGAATACCGCAGCCGGATGATCTGGCAGAAGGATCGTCAGGAACTGCAGCTATATGAAAAGGATAAACGGATTACAGTTCCTGTAAGGTACGATACCGTTGACTGGAAGGAAACTTCTTCATATAGTAGAAATTTTGCGTTATGTGAAAGGGCAGGAAAGGGGAAGAAAGCAAGGATTCCTAAAAATGTGGATTTTCTGGAACTTTTTGATTGTCAGCGGATCGAAGAGCTTCACTGTGAAGTCCGCTGGCAGGAAGCAAGACCGGAAAAACGTCTTAAGGTGGCAATCGGGAAAGGAACGCAGGGCACACCGGTATATCTGGACGTACACGAAAAATTTCATGGACCACATGGCCTGATTGCAGGAACGACAGGCTCCGGTAAGAGCGAATTACTTCAAACTTACCTGCTTTCCCTGGTGATCCAATTCAGTCCGCAGGATGTGAACTTTCTGGTGATTGATTATAAAGGTGGCGGAACGGGAAATGCGGTCAGGAATTTTCCTCATTGCGCGGGAGTGATTTCCAATCTGTCCGGTGGGCAGATCCGGAGAGCCATGCTGGCAATCAGCAGCGAGAATAAGCGGAGACAACGGATTTTTTCCCAATATGAGGTGAATCATATTGACGCTTATATGCAGCTTTATCGGGAAGGAAAAGCCGCAGCTGCGTTGCCCCACCTGCTCATTGTAATTGATGAATTTGCAGAATTAAAGAAAGAAGAGCCGGAATTCATGCAGGAGGTAATTTCACTTGCACAGGTTGGAAGAAGTCTCGGTGTGCATCTGATTCTGGCAACACAGAAACCGGCAGGAACCGTGGATGATAAGATCTGGAGCAATGCCCGTTTTCATCTCTGCCTCCGGGTACAGGATAAGCAGGACAGTATGGACATGCTGCATAAACCGGATGCCGCTTATCTGACATCTCCGGGACAATGCTATCTTCAGATTGGGAATGATGAATTGTATCAGATGTTCCAGACGGGCTACTGCGGTGGCAGATACCAGCCGGGAGAACAGAAAGGAGACGAGGTGGTGTTTCTTTCAGAGTCCGGAAGGAGGAGTGTGCTGCCAAAAGAGAAGGTAAACAATGCAACTGGCTCACTTATGGAATGTATTACAAATTATGTAAACCATGTGGCGGAACAGAACGGATATGAGAGGGCAGAATTATTGTGGCTTCCGGAACTGGAAGAGGTAATTGATCTGGAAGAGATTCCGGAACAGGAGAAGGCGGAGAGCGAAATCCGTGATAAGCACGCATTTTGCATTGGAAAGTATGATGATGCGGAGAATCAGTGCCAGAAGATATTGTATTATGAACCGCAAAAACAGGGGCATCTGGGAATCTGTGGAGGGCCGGCGACCGGAAAGTCCCATCTTCTCAGGCTTATTTTGGAACAGATTGCAAGGAATGATACGCCAGGGGAAGCAGAATATTTCTTGCTGGCTGTAGAACAACCGGGATTTTTGGTGTATGAAGAACTGCCACATTGCCTTGCCCTGGTGCAGACACCGAAGGATCTTCCTGTATTCTTTTTCCAGCTTCGGCAGCTTTGGAGAGAAAGAAAACGGGCATTGAATGGAGAAAGCTATAAGACCTTTATACAAACGAATCCGGGAGCACTTCCGATTCTGTACGGTATGATTGACGGTATTGGAACACTACGAAGATATCTTGGAGAAGCCGAAGAGGAATTCTTACTTTCCATGGCAGCAGAGGGGATCAGTCTTGGGGTATTTCTTGTTGTAACCGGAAATGGGGTGGCAGATTTTCAGTCAAAGCTTTGGAACAAGATTAAGACAACACTGGCACTTGAGTTAAGCGATCCTTTTCAATATGGGGATGTGCTGCGCCAATATCAGGGAATTCCGATTCCGAAAATGGGCATTGCAGGAAGAGGACTATGCAAAAAGGAAAAGAGGGTTCTGGAGTTTCAGACGTTTGTCTTTCAAAAGGATGGTGCAGTCTATCGGAAAGGACAGCCTTTTTATGACCGGATTGTGCGGATTCCGGAATACCCGGAACTTAAGGAGTTTCTTACGGTTTATCGTAAGAGCCGGAAGTATGATGGAACAGGTAACTGCGTACCACTGGGGTTTAACAGGGAAACCGGAGAAATGGAAATGCTGGATCTTCAAAAGCTTTCAGGTTTCCTGATATCCGGAGTGGATCAGACCGGAAAGAGCAGTCTGATTGATAACCTGTTGATCAGTGTGAGAAGTGTTACAGACTGGAAAATTCTGCTTTTAGACACTGAAGGAGAATATAACGGATTTATCGGAAAATCTGAAGTGGTTTGTTGCCAGGAGGTGTTGGAACTGGAGGAAGAATTGCAGAAGGGACAAAAGAACGAACAGAAGCAGGAGAGCCGGATTCTGCTTATGATTCCACATCTGGCAGCATTTACAAGGCAGATTTATTCCTATTGCGGAGAAGAAAAGGAGAAGATACATCAATGGGAAGAACTGGTTGGAAAACGGAGAGAAAATGTAACGGTAATTGGAGCCTATCACCCGCAGCGTGATCTGGAAGTATATGCAACACCCTGGTTTAAGTCCCTTGCCTCTTACCAGTGGGGTATTCATTTGGGAGGAAATGCATCGTTGCAGAGGGCCTTGGAGTTTGACGGATTGAATTTTTCCCTGTTGAATCGGTCAGAGCCTCCGGGAAACGGTTTTTTAAAAAAGGGATCGGGAGGGGGAAGTGTTCAGCTTCTCATCCCGTATAGGAAACGGGAGGTGTAGAAGTATGATACCGGTAGATCTTTATGTACCGATGCTGAATGAAACCTATGATTTTGAATGGAAGGATGACACCTGGCGCAAAGCCAAGCGGCAGAGAAATATTTACAAAAGCCCGGTGAATGTGTACGAGGTGCACTTTAACTCCTGGCGCACCAATCCGGACGGGAGTTTTCTGGATTACCGGACCTTTGCAAAGCAGATGATCCCGTATCTGCAAAAAATGTCTTATACCCATATTGAGTTCATGCCCCTGACGGAGTATCCCTACGACGGCTCCTGGGGCTATCAGGTCACGGGCTATTTTGCCCCTACCTCCCGGTTTGGTACGCCGGATGATTTCCGTGCCATGGTGGATGCGTTCCATGCTGCCGGCATCGGGGTGATCCTGGACTGGGTACCGGCGCACTTCCCCAAGGATGAACACGGCTTGTTCGAGTTTGATGGTGGATGCTGCTACGAATACGAGGACGTGCGCAAGGGGGAGCATTTCGCCTGGGGCACCAAGGTGTTCGATTACGGCAGGCCGGAGGTGTGCTCCTTCCTGATCTCCAGCGCATGCTGCTGGTTTGAGGAATTCCACGTGGATGGTCTCCGGGTGGATGCGGTGGCTTCCATGCTGTACCTGGATTACGACCGGCCGGATGGTCAGTGGTGCCCCAACAAGAACGGGGGCAGGGAGAGATCGT
>USDI01000141.1 GCA_900553305.1 uncultured Lachnospiraceae bacterium | reverse complement strand
GACGCCTAAAACATTCGCAAAATATACGGCACGGTCGAGTGCTCCTTCATCCGGACTGATGACAATCAGATGATCCTTATCAATAATCAGGTTCTGCTCGGCAGCGAGAAGGGCACGGATGAACTGATAAGGAGGTGTGAAGTTATCGAAGCCACATAAGGGTTCTGCGTTCTGGACTCTGGGATCGTGGGCATCAAAGGTGATGAAGTTGCTGACCCCCATATTACTCAGTTCTTCGATAGCATAAGCACAGTCTAAGGATTCACGGCCGTTTCTCTTATGCTGTCTTCCTTCATAAAGGAAAGGCATAATCACATTAATACGATGAGCCTTGCCGTTGATGGCAGAGATCACACGCTTTAAATCCTGATAGTGATCATCCGGGGACTTGTAGTTGATAAAGCCATTCATCTTATAGGTTATATTGTGATTACATACATCTACTAAAATAAAAATATCTTTTCCACGGATAGATTCGTCGATTGTCGCTTTGCCTTCGCCGGACCCGAAACGGTGGCATGCGGCCTCTGCGATGAAATTATCCGAAACATACCCCTGAAAAGCGGGGTCATTCTTGGCAATATTCTTGACATCTTTACGGAAATTGACAAGATAGTGATTGACACTGTTTCCGAGATTCCGGGCAGAATCCATAACGATGAGCTTTAATGGAGCAACAGGAATGGCTGCTTCCAGTTTTGATAAATTAGGCATAATATCCTCCGAAAGTATGAGACGTTTGAAATATTTATTTTAACTTCTTATTTTATAACATTCTGCTAGTGACACGTCAAGGAAATTCTAGTACAATGTTCTTTATGAGAACAGATAAAGGACACAAAATTAAACAAATTGAACAGGGAAGCATTGCACAGCAGGAGGGAATCTGTGCAGGTGACAGCCTTTTATCCATCAACGGAACCGTGATGGAGGATATTTTTGATTATCAGTATCAGGTACAGAACGATCATCTGGAGCTTGTTCTTCTGACAAAGGACGGAGAAGAAGTCACGAAGATCATTGATAAGGACGAGGATGATGATCTGGGGATTATTTTTGAAAACGGACTCATGGATCAGTACCGTTCGTGCCATAATAAATGTATCTTCTGCTTTATTGACCAGATGCCGAAGGGCATGAGAGAGAATCTGTATTTTAAGGATGATGACAGCCGGTTATCCTTTTTACAGGGAAATTATGTGACGCTGACGAATATGTCCGATCACGATTTAGACCGGATCATTAAGTATCATCTGGCGCCGATCAACGTATCGTTCCAGACGATGAATCCGGAACTGCGCTGCATGATGCTGCATAACCGGTTTGCCGGGGAAGCACTCAAAAAGGCGGACCGTCTTTATGAAGCCGGTATCACCATGAACGGACAGATTGTGCTGTGTAAGGGTGTGAATGACGGCAAGGAGCTGGATTACAGCATCCGTAAGCTGATAGAATATCTTCCGGTTATCGAGAGCGTGTCGGTGGTGCCGGTCGGATTATCCAGATTCCGGGAGGGTCTGTATCCTTTAGAGCCTTTTACCAAAGAGGATGCGAAGGAAGTCATTGACATGATCCATGGCTATCAGCAGCAATGTATGGAAAAATATGGCACACATTTTATTCATGCAAGCGACGAGTGGTATCTTCTGGCAGAAGAACCTGTTCCGGAAGAGGAATGTTACGATGGTTATCTGCAGCTGGAGAACGGCGTCGGCATGATTCGGCTTCTGTTAAACGAAGCGAAGGAGACCATGGAAGAGCTTTATAAGCATAAGTTCTTAACTACGGTGAAATGCCATCACGACTGGAAGAAGAAAACAAGAACGGTTTCCCTTGCAACCGGTAAGCTGGCATATCCGTACATCCGGCAGATTGCGAAGGAGGCCGAGGCCTATATGCCGGGGCTTAGGGCGAATGTATATGAGATCCGGAATGACTTTTTCGGAGAACGGATTACGGTATCGGGACTTGTCACAGGAATTGATCTGATGAATCAGTTAAAGGATAAGGAACTGGGCGAAGCACTGCTCATTCCGGAGAATATGGTCCGTGTGGAAGAGAACGTATTCCTTGACGATATAACAGTCAGTGAGGTTGAAAAAACTTTACAAGTACCGGTAGATATTGTAAAATCAAGCGGACGCGACTTGATCAATCAGATTTTGGGAAGGAAGATACATGAGTAAGAGAAGTAAACCTATTGTAGCGGTAGTCGGAAGACCGAACGTAGGAAAATCCACTTTATTTAATACACTGGCAGGATCCAAGATTTCCATTGTCAAGGATACACCGGGAATCACCAGAGACCGTATTTATGCGGATGTGACCTGGCTGAATAAGAACTTTACCTTAATTGATACCGGCGGTATTGAGCCGGACAGCAAGGACGTGATCCTCTCCCAGATGCGGGAGCAGGCACAGATCGCCATTGATACCGCAGATGTCATCATCTTTATGGTGGATGTGCATCAGGGGCTCGTCGATGCGGATTCCAAGGTGGCCGATATGCTTCGCCGTGCGCAGAAGCCGGTGGTGCTTGTCGTTAACAAGGTGGATAATTATGACAAATATATGGCGGATGTTTACGAATTCTACAATCTTGGAATCGGTGATCCGCATGCCATTTCCGCAGCGAACCAGTTAGGTATCGGTGATATGCTCGATGTCGTGACCGGGTATTTTGAAGAGGGACAGGGCGAAGAGGAAGAAGACAATAAGACGAGGGTTGCCATCGTCGGCAAGCCGAATGTCGGCAAGTCTTCCCTGATTAACCGTCTGATCGGCGAGAACCGTCTGATTGTATCCGATATTGCCGGAACGACAAGAGATGCGGTGGATACGCTTGTAAAGCACAATGGGAAGGAATATGTCCTGATTGATACGGCAGGACTTCGCCGCAAGAATAAAATTAAGGAAGAACTCGAGCGTTACATGATCGTGCGTACCGTGAGTGCGGTAGAGCGTGCGGATATTGTGATTCTGGTCATTGATGCCGTAGAGGGTGTGACCGAGCAGGATGCGAAGATCGCCGGAATTGCTCATGAACGAGGCAAGGCAGTCATTATTGCCGTGAACAAGTGGGATGCCGTGGAGAAGAATAATAAGACGGTAAACGAATATACCGATAAGGTGAGAAACATTCTTTCCTTTATGCCGTATGCAGAGATTACCTTTATTTCTGCACTGACCGGACAGCGTCTGCCAAAGCTCTATGACCTGATTGATACCGTGGCAGAGAACCATGCACTCCGGATCCAGACCGGTGTGCTTAATGAGATTATGAGTGAAGCGGTTGCCCTGCAGCAGCCCCCATCCGATAAAGGAAAGCGTCTGCGTCTTTACTATATTACGCAGGTTGGCGTGAAGCCGCCGACATTCGTTATCTTTGTAAATGATAAGGAACTGATGCATTTTTCTTACACCAGATATATTGAAAATAAAATCCGTGAGGCTTTTGGATTCAAGGGAACGCCATTGCGGTTCATTATTCGTGAGAGAAAGGAAAACAAGTAACGTGGAACGGATTATTTGTATTATTATCGGTTATGTATTGGGCATGTTTCAGACAGCGTTCTTCTATGGGAAAATGCATGGAATTGATATTCGTGAGCATGGAAGCGGCAACGCCGGAACGACCAATACCTTACGTGTTTTAGGGACGAAGGCAGGCCTCATTGTATTTGCCGGGGATGTTTTGAAGTGCATGATTGCAATCGGAATCACGACACTGATTTTTAAGGGAAGTCATCCGGAGGAGATTTACCTGTTAAAGCTTTATACGGCGGCAGGTGCCATTCTCGGACATAATTATCCCTTCTACCTTAAGTTTAAGGGAGGAAAGGGAATTGCGGCAACGGCCGGACTGATTCTGGCATTTCACCCGTATTTCATTCCGGTCGGATTTGTTTTATTCTTTGGTGTGTTCCTGACCACCCATTATGTGTCTTTGGGTTCTCTTCTTATTTATGTCGGACTGATGACCGAAATGGTGATCTGCGGACAGACGGGACTGTTTGGAGCAACACAGCCTGTTTTAAATGAAATGTATGCCGTGACGGCATTTCTGACGATACTTGCTTTTTATAAGCATAAAGAGAATATCAAGCGTCTCTTTCATGGAAACGAGCGCAAGACCTATTTACTTAAGAAGAATAAGGTTGAAGCAGAAAGTAAATAATTGGTGAAAGAAACAGAGAGTAAGCAATCATTTATTAAATAAAAACAGGAAGTGGATTGAGGAAGGAAAGGATTTCGAGATGGCAGATATTGCAATTATTGGAGCAGGAAGCTGGGGAACAGCATTATCCGTATTATTACATAACAACGGACATCAGATTACCGTCTGGTCAGCATTGGAACCGGAGATCCGGATGCTGAAGGAATGTCATGAGCAGAAGGAGAAGCTGCCGGGCGTAATTTTACCGGAGGATATGATTTTTACAACCGATCTCAATGCAGCAATGAAGGATAAGGATGTACTGGTTTTAGCCGTACCTTCTCCGTTTACCAGAAGCACCGCGAAGCAGATGGCTCCGTTTACCAAGCAGGGACAGATCATTGTAAATGTGGCAAAGGGAATTGAAGAAGCAACCCTAATGACGCTGTCTGAAATTATTGAGCAGGAAATCCCACAGGCCAATGTTGCGGTATTGTCGGGACCTTCCCATGCAGAAGAGGTTGGAAAGGGAATTCCGACAACGATCGTGGTGGGTTCTAAGGATAAGAAGACCGCGGAATATTTACAGTCCATTTTCATGAGCGAGGTATTCCGTGTATACATCAGTGCCGATGTGCTTGGCATTGAATTAGGAGCAGCACTTAAGAATGTGGTAGCGCTTGCTGCCGGAGTTGCCGATGGACTTGGTTACGGAGACAACACCAAGGCAGCCTTAATTACCAGAGGAATTGCAGAGATTGCGAGACTCGGAATCCATATGGGCGGACGGCTTGAAACATTCTATGGACTGACCGGAATCGGGGATCTGATTGTGACCTGTGCGTCCATGCATTCCCGTAACCGCCGTGCCGGAATCCTGATCGGTAAGGGCGCAACAATGGATGAGGCCATGGCAGAAGTAAAGATGGTCGTTGAGGGTGTTTATTCTGCAAAGGCAGGACTTGCACTTGCAAAGAAATACAACGTGTCCATGCCGATTATTGAGCAGGTGAACCGGGTATTGTTTGAAGGGGCACAGGCTGATGCGGCCGTTAAGGATCTGATGCTGCGTGACCGTAAGATTGAAAACGTGGACTTAAGAGAACTGGCACAGAACAGTGTGGAGCTTCCCTGGTAAGGGTCTATTATTTCTAAAGTATTTATAAAGACGAGGAGAAAAGAAAATGGGCATTTATGAAGAACTGGTAGCAAGAGGACTGATTGCACAGGTAACCGATGAAGAACAGGTCAGAGACCTCATCAATAACGGAAAGGCAACCTTTTATATTGGATTTGATCCTACCGCAGACAGCCTCCACGTAGGACACTTTATGGCACTCTGCTTAATGAAGAGACTGCAGATGGCAGGAAATAAACCGATCGCTCTGGTTGGCGGCGGAACCGGTATGATCGGGGATCCTTCCGGAAGAAGTGATATGAGAACCATGATGACAACCGAAACAATTGACCATAACTGTGAATGCTTCAAGAAGCAGATGAGCAAATTCATCGAATTCGGCGAAGGAAAAGCCATGATGGTAAACAATGCCGACTGGCTTCGTGACTTGAATTACATTGACTTTATCCGTGACATCGGATCCTGCTTCTCCGTGAACAACATGCTTCGTGCAAGATGCTACGAGCAGCGTATGGAGAATGGTTTGTCTTTCCTCGAATTCAACTACATGATTATGCAGTCCTATGACTTCCTGGAGCTGTACAAGAGATACGGCTGTAACATGCAGTTTGGTGGAGACGATCAGTGGAGCAACATGCTCGGAGGAACCGAACTGATCCGTAAGAAATTAGGGAAAGATGCACAGGCGATGACCATTACCCTGCTCCTTAATTCCGAAGGAAAGAAGATGGGTAAGACACAGAAAGGTGCCGTATGGCTTGATCCGGAAAAGACCACTCCGTTTGAATTCTACCAGTATTGGAGAAACGTTGCCGATGCCGATGTCCTCAGATGTAAGATCGGAAGAGCGTCGTG
>USDI01000140.1 GCA_900553305.1 uncultured Lachnospiraceae bacterium | reverse complement strand
TCAGAAGATTGTGTTTCGGTGGCGGTTCCCTGCTCCGTGGTCTTGAAGACCTCATTGCAGAGAAGACCGGAATCAACACGATGACTGCAGAGGATCCGATGACTGCAGTAGCAATCGGAACCGGTAAATATGTTGAGTTTTTAGCAGGTTATAAAGAAGATTAACGATAACTGTGAAGTGCTGAACAGTTATGATTAAAGGAGAACAGGATGGTTAAAGGATTGTATACCGCCTATACAGGCATGATCAATCAGGAACACAGAATGGATGTGCTGACCAACAATCTGGCCAACGCGGATACCAACGGATATAAGAAGGAAGGCGCTACGGCGCAGTCTTTTGATTCGATTCTTGCGTACAAGATCAAGGATAACTCCGAGGGGTATCGTCTGGCGAAAAGAACCGGTGTGCATAATCCGGGTGTGAAGATTGGTGAAGGCTATACGGACTTTTCCCAGGGACCTTTAAAGACAACGGAGAATCCGTATGATCTGGCACTGACGGATAAGGGGTTCTTTGCGGTGGAATTTACCAATAAGCAGGGGGAAACCTCTGTGAAATATACCAGAGACGGTAATTTTACCCTGAATGAAGCGGGAGAACTGGTAACGCAGGATGGGGATCGCGTTCTTGGAACGAACGGCCAGCCGGTAAAGATCGATCCGCTCAAGGATACCCAGATCAATGTACAGGGGCAGGTCATTCAGGATGGCAGAGTCGTGGCGACGATTCAGGTTACGGATTTTGAGGATTATAATTATCTGCAGCGTTACGGAGAGAACTATTTTGAACCGATTGACGGTGCAACCGAAAAGGATGCAACAGCGAAGGTATATGCCGGATATCTGGAAACCTCGAATATTTCTGTAGTGACGGAAATGGTAAATATGATTACGGTTTCCAGAGCATATGAGACGAATCAGAAGGTCATTACTACATATGACGGAACGCTTGATATTGCAGCCAACCAGCTTGGCAAAGTATAGGAGGTAGGAAATGGTTAGAAGTTTATGGACAGCAGCAACAGGCATGAATGCACAGCAGACGAATGTGGATACCATTGCCAACAATCTTGCCAATGTAAATACGATGGGATATAAGACACAGGCTGCACAGTTTAAGTCTCTGTTATACCAGACACTTCAGACTGCGACAACCACAGCGAACGGAGATCCGAAGCCCACAACATCCCAGGTAGGGCTTGGCGTGCGGAATTCTTCGATCAATTCCATTTTTACACAGGGAAGCTTACTGGATTCTGCCAGTGATACCTCTTTTGCAATCGAAGGCGATGGCTTCTTTGCAATCCGTGGGGAAGACGGCAATACTTACTATACCAGAAACGGTGATTTTACCTGGGCAACGAACGGATCCAACGGCATGATGCTGACAACGACAGACGGACTTCCGGTACTGGATTCCTCAGGAAGAGCCATTACTTTAAACAACAGTTATGTAACAAGCAGAATTACCATTACCGGAGACGGAAGAATCTGTTATCCGGATGCGAATAATAATCCGCAGCCGATTGGTATGCAGATCGGTATGTACCAGTTTAATAATCCCGGTGGTCTGGAACGACAGGGTGACAGCTTATGGGCCGTAACCGGAGCCAGCGGTCAGGCGTTGAACGAAGCAACCAATAACTCTCTTAAGAAGAGTAAGATGGTACAGGGATACCTGGAAGGCTCGAACGTGCAGGTTGCTACCGAAATGGTCAACTTAATCGTGGCACAACGTGCTTATGAAATGAACTCCAAGGCAATTACAACAACCGATGAAATGATGCAGACAGCCAACAATCTTAAGAGATAGTCTTTAGAATGCGGCGTTGATGCAGGATCGGAGGATGAAGATGGACATTAGTGGAATTGGATCTTCTGCGTATGCAAGTTATCTGCAGGATCAGAACGTATCAGAGACAAAATTAAAAGATCAGATTAACAATACCGATTATGCGACGGCAACAGAGGATGAGCTTTTAGATGCCTGTAAACAGTTTGAGGCCTATTTCCTTGAACAGGTATTTAAGGAAATGCAGAAAACCGTGGACTGCTTTAAGGATGAGTCATCAAGTACCGATAACAATCTGGTAAGCTATTTTAAGGATGAAACAATCCAGCAGCTTGCAGAGACATCCACCGAAACGCAGGGACTGGGACTTGCACAGACTTTGTATGAACAGATGAAGCGTAACTACGGAATCGATTAACAATATTTCATAATGGAGAAGAAAAACTGGCTGCTTACGTGAGTTTTCCACGAAGCAGCCTTTTGCGTAGAGCACTTAGCGTAGAGCATTTGACAGATCAAAAGAGGACAACTATTTGGAAACGATTAAGGGATATGTGGATCATATCATTTATCAGAATAAGGATAATGGCTATGCGGTACTGTCCATGAATGTGGATGATGAGGAAGAAATCTGCGTAGGAATCTTCCGGGGTGTGGATAACGGAGAGAATCTGGAGATTACCGGTGAATATGTGGAGCATCCAAGCTACGGCTTCCAGTTCAAGGCAAGCAGCTTCAAGGTGGTGGAACCGGATGACCTGCTCAGTATGGAGCGTTATCTGGGATCCGGTGCCATCAAAGGCGTCGGTGAAGCGCTGGCGAAGCGTATTGTCAAGAAGTTTGGCAAGGATACTTTCCGAGTCATTGAAGAAGAGCCGGAGCGTCTGGTTGAGGTCAGGGGAATCAGTGAGAGGATCGCACAGCAGATTGCAGATCAGATGATCGAGAAAAAGGAAATCCGTGAGGCGTTTCTTTTCTTGCAGAAGTATGGAATTACCAATACGCTGGCTGTGAAAATCTATGAAAAATACGGAATGGGGATGTATGGCATTCTGAAAGAAAATCCATACCGGCTTGCAGAGGATATTCAGGGAGTGGGCTTTAGGCTTGCTGATGAAATTGCAGAGAAAATCGGTATTCATACGGATTCGGATTACCGGATCCGGAGCGGAATTCTTTATACATTGCTGCAGGCGTCCTTCGAGGGACATATGTTCCTGCCGATGGAAGTGCTGGTGCGAAGGAGTGTAGATCTGCTACAGGTGCCAGAGGAAGCGATCCGGGCACAGATCCAGAACCTGCATATGGATCATAAGGTTGTCGTGAAAAAGACCGGAGACGAGCTGGAGGTCTATGCGTTTTCTTATTATTATGCGGAGCTGAACTGTGCAAGGATGCTACGGGAGCTGAATGTTCTGATGGAGTCAGAGCTTCTTGATTCGGAAGAAAAGCGCATTGAAACGATTCTGCAGCGTATCTTAAAGGAGCAGGGCTTAGAGCTTGATGAACTGCAAAAAAATGCAGTTCTGGAATGTGTGAAGCATGGCATCATGATTCTTTCCGGTGGTCCCGGAACAGGAAAAACGACAACAATTAACACCATTATCCGTTACTTTGATGAAGAAGGAATGGATATCCTGCTGGCAGCGCCGACAGGAAGAGCGGCGAAGCGGATGACAGAAGCAACAGGCTATGAAGCAAGGACGATCCACCGGATGCTGGAAATTAATGGTGGCATGGAGGATGGAAGCCGCGCCCGTTTTGAAAGAAACGGGGAGAATCCGTTAGAAGCGGATGTGGTGATAATCGATGAGATGTCGATGGTAGATATTTATCTGTTCCAGTCTCTTTTAGAAGCGGTCAGTGTGGGAACACGGCTCATTCTGGTGGGAGACGTGGATCAGTTACCGAGTGTGGGGCCCGGTCAGGTACTCCGGGATCTGATTGAAAGTAAGTGCTTTCCAACGGTAATGCTTAAGAAAATTTACCGGCAGGCCGGAGAAAGTGACATTGTCATGAATGCCCACCGGATTAATATGGGGCAGAAGATTGAACTCAATAATAAGAGCAGGGACTTTTTCTTTCTGCCAAGAAGTGATGTGCAGGTTATCTATAAGCATATGATTCAGTTGATTACGGAGAAACTGCCGCGGTATGTGGAAGCACAGCCCTATGATATTCAGGTCCTGACACCCATGCGGAAGGGAAGCCTGGGGGTGGAAACACTGAATGAGATTCTGCAGAGATACTTAAATCCGGCAGATCCGTCCAAGCAGGAGCATACGACCGGTGAACGGATTTTCCGCGAGGGCGATAAGGTGATGCAGATTAAGAACAACTATCAGCTGGAATGGGAGATCGTCAGCAGGTATGGCATCCGGATCGACAGCGGAAGCGGCGTATTTAACGGGGATATCGGAACAATACGAAGGATCCGTGAGGAATCCTCAACCATGCAGGTGGAATACGATGAACACCGTCTGGTGGAATATACCTTTTCCCAACTGGATGAAATTGAACTTGCCTATGCGATTACAATACATAAGTCTCAGGGAAGTGAGTACCCGGCGGTATTGCTTCCGCTGCTTTCCGGACCGAAATTGCTGATGAACCGGAATCTGTTGTATACGGCTGTGACGCGTGCCAGAAAATGCGTCACCATTCTGGGCAGCCAGGAAATGGTAGACGGCATGATCGGGAATGAAAACCAGTATCACCGTTACACCGGGCTTGGTAAGCGGATACTGGAGCTGGAAAGTGAGGATCGTGCGTGGTAAGAGACAAAATTGTGGAGCTTCTTTTTCCAAGAAGATGCGTTGTGTGTGATGAACCGGTCGAAGCGGGAAAGGAGCCGGTATGCCCCGTCTGCAGGGAGGAACTCCGGTATATTGAAGAACCCCTGTGTATGAAATGTGGGAAGCAGCTTTTGGAAGAGCAGGAGTATTGTGAAGACTGCCGGAGCAGGGAGCATGCCTATACTCAGGGAAGAAGCGTGTTCCAGTATGCAAGTGTGTCGGATGCCATGTTCCGTTTTAAGAATCGGGGAAGACGGGAATATGCGGACTTTTTTGCGTGGGAGATGTACCGGCGGACGAAAGAATGGCTTCTGACAGTCAGACCGGATGCTCTGGTTCCGGTGCCGATTCATAGAAAGCGTATGAAAATGCGTGGCTACAATCAGGCGGCATTGCTTGCAGAACGGCTTTCTGCTTATACTGGAATTCCTGTACTGGAGAACTGGCTGGTGCGTGAGGAAAATACCGCACCGTTAAAGGATCTTGGTGTGCAGGAAAGACAAAATAATTTGAAAAGGGCTTTCAAAATAGTCAGAAATGATGTAAAATTAAATACGATTGTTATAATAGATGATATCTATACAACAGGCAGTACCATTGATGCGATTGCACAGGTAATACGTCAGCATATGTATTGCCGGGTTTACTTTCTGACGGTGGCAATCGGCAGAGGAAATTAGGAAGGAAGAGTGATTCCATGAATGTAAGAAATTGCAGGAAATGCGGCAGGATATTTAATTATGTTGTGGGACCGATTCTGTGTCCTCATTGTGTAGAAGAGCAGGAGAAAGTATTTCAGGTAGTCAAGGAATACGTTATGGATCATCATGGTGCAGATATTGCTGAGGTGTCAAGAGAATGTAATGTAGAGCCCTCACAGATCCGCCAGTGGATTCGTGAAGAACGTCTGCAGTTTGCTGACGATTCACCGATCCGGATTGCCTGTGAAGGATGTGGCACAATGATTCGTTCGGGACGTTACTGCGATAAATGTAAAGCAGCCATGACGAATGGTTTCCGTGATGCGATGGGAATGAATAAACAGCCTGAGGCACCGGTTCGGAAGCCGTCCAGGAATATAGGCGAACGTGACCGCATGCGTTACTTATAAAGCTGAAGGAAGATATTATGCTTAACGAAGAAAAAATTATCCGGATGACGAAGCTTGCTGCATTTGAACAACGGGAAGGTAAGAAGAATCTGAATATTGTGAATTATTATCGCAACGATTATATCGGATTTCAGGTATTGAAATCTATCATTGCAGTTACAATTTCCTTTGTAGCTGTCTTTGCGTTGTACCTGTTCTATAATTTTGAGGATCTCATGCATGATATTTATAAGCTGGATCTGATGGAATTTGGCAAAAGTGTAGTGATTATCTATCTTTGTGTTGCAGCGGCTTATGGTGTGATTACATATATAATATATGCGAGCCGTTACAGCAAGGCGAAGAAGAAGCTGAAGCACTATTATGCCGGTCTGAGGGCATTGGAAAATATGAAGTAACAGTTCAGCCATGCAGAAATGATTGTATAAGATGACCGAGGGAGCTTGCTCACAAAGG
>USDI01000139.1 GCA_900553305.1 uncultured Lachnospiraceae bacterium | reverse complement strand
ATTAAAAATCACGTGACCTGGTCCTTTGTGGTCACTGCGACACAAATCTCATCGCAAACCTGCGAATCAAGAAGTAATCTACTTAAGGCTCCTTGGAACAATTTATATACAAATCAGTGCTCTATGGCACTGCAGCCGCTTCATATACAAATAGACAAGAATCCTCTACATCTCACATCTTAATTCATGATATGCAGCAGATTATCCCTGTCTCTGTTTGTGCTTCGGATTCTCACAGATAACTCTGATACGTCCTTTTCTCTTGATGATTTTGCATTTTTCGCAAATCGGTTTTACTGATGATCTAACCTTCATGTTAAACCCTCCTTTCAAAAAAGACCGTTTTACATTATAGCATCTTATATATACAAATGCAAGGCTTATTTTCCTGCATCTGATATCTTATTTATCTCTCCAGATAATTCTTCCCTTACTTAAATCATACGGAGAAAGTTCCAGGGTTACCTTATCCCCGGGAAGAATACGGATAAAGTTCTGTCTTAACTTGCCACTGATGTGTGCAAGTACCCTGTGTCCATTTTCCAGTTCTACCTGGAACATGGTATTCGGAAGCTTTTCTACAACAGTTCCTTCAATTTCGATTACATCGGCTTTAGACATGCGCTACCTCCTTATTTCTGCATTTAATCGCTGCTTTAATTTCTTCATTATTAATAGGTTGCTGATTTTTGATTTTAATTACAAGGTCTTCATTAAGCCCCGTCTTTACAAGCTGTATATGCTTCTTCTTTTTCTTTTTGGGGGATTCGATGGTCTTAAGTCTTCCATCTGAAAGTAATACCGAATCTCCTTCTTCTTTCAAAATCACATACATCTGCCCCTGATCATGGCCTGCTTTCGAAACGGCAAACATTCCCAGCATTGCATCGGTCTCCTATTCCATATGATAGGAAGGAAGCGTCAGAATTTCCGGCGCGCCTTCGGTGATCAGTATCGTATTTTCATAGTGTGCGGATAGTGATCCATCCATGGTAACCACCGTCCAGTCATCGTCTGCCCATGCCACTTCATAGCCTCCGATGTTAATCATCGGCTCGATGGCAAGCGTCATTCCCGGACGAAGCCTGATTCCTCTTCTCCACTGGTGATAATTGGGAATCGACGGATCCTCGTGAAGGTGTGTACCGATTCCGTGGCCTACAAGCTGTCTGACCACCCCGTATCCCCGTTTCCTGCAATAGTCATCAATCGCATTGGAGATATCGTGAAGATGATTGCCTGCACGCGCAAACTTAATTCCTTCAAAGAAGCTCTGCCTGGTCACTTCGATCAGATCCGCTGCTTCTTTACTGATGTTTCCAACCGGATAAGTTCTTGCAGCATCGGAATGGTAGCCTTCATATATGAGACCGGCATCCAGGCTTACGATATCGCCGTCCTGTAACACTCTCTTATCGGAAGGGATTCCATGAACCACTTCATCGTTTACAGAGACACAGATCGAAGCCGGATATCCGTCATAATTTAAGAAATTGGGAATCCCGCCATACTCACGAATGAGCTGATCACCAAGCTGATTAATTTCAGCAGTTGTAATTCCCGGCTTTATGATCTTCTCCATCCCGTCAAAAACGAGGGAGAGCAGACGACAGGATTCACGCATTAATTCAATTTCATGTGCTGATTTAATCGTAACTGCCATTGTTTAACCTAAAATTGCAACGATTGCTGCAAATACATCTTTCATATCCACGGTTCCGTCAACGCTCTTTAAGATTCCCTTTGCATTGTAGAAATCAATTAAAGGCTGTGTCTGCTTATGATAAACATCCAGACGGTTCTTTACGGTTTCCGGCTTATCGTCATCACGAAGCACAAGGGGCTGACCGCATACATCACAGATTCCTTCCTTCTTAGGAGGAATGTGTACCATATGATAAGTAGCTCCGCAGGAAAGACATGCACGTCTTCCGCCCATACGGTTGATGATGTTTTCATCCGGAACGTCAACATTAATTGCATAATCGATCTTATCATTGATTTCATTTAAAGCCTTGTCAAGAACTTCTGCCTGCGGAATGGTTCTCGGGAAACCATCCAGAACGTAACCGTTCTTACAGTCATCCTTTGCCACACGGTCAAGAAGAATCTTGACGGTTAATTCATCCGGAACAAGCTGTCCCTGATCCATATATTTTTTCGCTTCCATACCAAGTTCCGTACCTTCCTTGATGTTTGCACGGAAGATATCTCCTGTGGAAATGTGTGGAACGCCGTATTTTTCTGCAATCATTTTAGCCTGTGTGCCTTTACCTGCACCAGGTGCACCTAACATAATAACCTTCATACTATTAACCATGCCTTTCTGCATTGTAAAAAGAGTCCAAAAATGTACTTAAAAAACAACAATATAGAGGCATAGGGGAAGCAGACGCTTCCCTTGCACCTCTAATTATCATTACTTACTAATCATTTAAAAATCCCTTGTAGTTACGGACAAGCATCTGGGATTCCACCTGCTTCATTGTCTCTAAGATAACACTGACAATGATGATCAGACTTGTTCCGCCAAAGGATACCTGTGCGCCAAATATACCATTAAAGATGAAAGGAATGACACACACGATCGTAAGGCCAATCGCACCGATAAATACGATGTAATTTAAAATCTTTGTCAGATAATCACTCGTCGGCTTACCGGGACGGATACCCGGAATAAATCCACCGGACTTCTTCATGTTATCTGCAATTTCCAAAGGATTAAAGGTAATGGATGTATAGAAGTAAGCAAAAAAGATTACTAATGCAATATATACCACCAATCCAATGGAGTAAACCGGCTCTTTGGGATTGCACCAGTTACTGGAGCTTAATCCACGAAGTACATGTCCCCAGAACCCTGTTCCCTGAATTCCGAAGAAGCTGCAAATCACTACCGGAAGCTGCATCAGTGAAGATGCAAAAATAATCGGAATAACACCGGAAGTATTTACCTTTAACGGAATACAGGAGGACTGACCTCCTACGGTCTTTCTTCCCTGTATTTTCTTTGCATACTGTACAGGGATCTTACGTGTTCCACCGTTCAGGATGATAACCAGAACAACAACCGCAAC
This sequence comes from uncultured Lachnospiraceae bacterium, assembly GCA_900553305.1. Lineage (GTDB taxonomy): Bacteria > Bacillota > Clostridia > Lachnospirales > Lachnospiraceae > Suilimivivens. The sequence goes on along the minus strand of USDI01000139.1, from coordinate 3,087 downwards.
GATTACTGCAATAATAACCAGTGCAGCAACAACACGTACGGCAATCGGTTTGCCTTCAACAAGTACAAAAGTCTTAAACAACTGGGAAATGTCCTGCGGAATTCTGGAAATTATGTTAATAACCAATACGATGGAAATACCATTTCCGATTCCGTGTTCCGTGATCTGCTCTCCAACCCACATTAAGAACGCGCTACCTGCAGTCAATGTTGCAATAATGGTAATCACATTCAATGCATTCTTGGAATCCAGCATACCGCCGTTCCAGAAAGCAAATGCCATGGCAGCGGATTCAATTAATGCAAGTCCGACTGTCACATAACGGGTGATTGCAACGATCTTCTTTCTTCCATCCTCGCCGTCCTTCTGCATTTCCTCCAGCTTCGGAATTGCAATCGTAAGTAACTGCATAATAATGGAAGATGTGATGTACGGGGTAATATTCAATGCCAATATGGACATGTTCTCAAACGAACCACCCGTAATCGCGCTCAGGAACCCTGAGGTATCAGCTGCACCAACTTTCTGCTGAAACCAGTTTGCAAATTCTTCAATACGAATTCCCGGCACGGGAAGCTGTGATCCGAAACGAATCACAACCAACATGCCAAGTGTAAATAAAATCTTGTTTCTGAGTTCCTTGATCTTAAAAACGTTTTTGAGTGTTGTAAGCATTACATCACCTCTGCAGTTCCACCAATAGCTTCGATTTTCTCTTTAGCAGATGCGCTGAAGGCATTTGCCTTAACGGTAAGCTTCTTGGTTAATTCTCCGTTTCCAAGGATCTTAACACCATCTCTGGGATTTTTGATGATTCCGGCTGCGATTAATGCATCTACATCTACTACAGCTCCATCTTCAAATCTGTCATTGAGTAAGCCTAAGTTAACACTAACGATTTCCAAATGACTCGGGCACTTGAAGCCTCTCTTCGGAATACGTCTGTACAAAGGCATCTGACCACCTTCAAAACCCGGTCTGGGTGCACCTGAACGGGCCTTCTGACCCTTGTGTCCCTTACCAGCTGTCTTACCATTTCCTGAACCGTGTCCACGACCTCTTCTAAAATTATCACTATGTGTAGAACCTTCTGCAGGTCTTAAATTTGATAATTCCATGCTCCTGACACCTCCTTATCTATTATACTTCTTCTACTTTTATTAAATGTCTGATCTGCTGAATCTGGCCTCTTGTAGCCGCATTGTCCGGCAGGGTAATGCTCTTGTTCAGCTTTCTATGGAGCTGTAGTAGATGTAGACATAGATTCAACAGTAGCTCTGTGTTTAGGAACTGCTCCGATAGGAGATTTTACTAATGTGATCTTTAACATTTTCTGTTCTGCCATCGTTTATTCCCTCCTATGCCATAACTTCTTCTAATGATTTACCACGATTCTTAGCTACTGCTTCGGGTGTCTTAAGTTCGCTTAAGCCTGCGATTGTAGCAAGGACTACATTCTGCTTGTTGTTAGAACCAAGAGACTTGGTACGGATGTTCTTGATTCCGGCAAGCTCACAAACAATACGTGCAGGACCGCCTGCGATGATACCGGTACCTTCCGGAGCCTTCTTTAACAGAACGGAAGCAGAACCGAACTTACCGATAAAATCATGTGTGATACTCATATTTTCGTCTGTTGCAACGGAAACCAGATTCTTGATAGCATCTTCTTTTCCTTTACGGATAGCTTCAGGGATTTCTGTTGCCTTTCCAAGACCTGCACCAACATGGCCATTCATGTCTCCAACTACTACCAAAGCTGTAAAACGCATGTTACGTCCACCTTTAACAACCTTAGTTACACGCTTGATGGTAACAACTTTTTCTGTTAATTCCATGTTGCTGACATCGATGATTGTCTTTCTCATGTACGTTTCTCCCTTCTTAGAAATTCAAGCCAGCTTCTCTGGCTGCTTCAGCTAATGCTGCTATCTTACCCTGGTATATAAAGCCGCCTCTGTCAAAAACAACGGTATCAATACCCTTTTCAAGTGCTCTCTTTGCAATAACTGTTCCTAAATATGCTGCTGCATCAACGTTATTGGTCTTCTCAAGCTCTGCCTTAACTGCCTTCTCGGTAGTGGATGCAGAAACTAAAGTATTTCCAACGGTATCATCAATAATTTGAGCATACATATGATTATTGCTTCTGAATACGGAAAGACGAGGTCTTTCAGCTGTACCGCTAAAACGGTTACGTATTTTCATGTGTTTTTTAACACGTACATCTTGTCTTGACTTTTTACTAACCATCTTTATACTCTCCTTATCTATTTCTTACCAGTCTTACCAACTTTACGTCTGATTGTTTCATCAGCATACTTAATACCCTTGCCCTTGTAAGGTTCAGGTCTTCTCTTGTCTCTGATTTCAGCTGCGTATTGGCCAACTTTTTCTTTATCAATACCCTTAACGATAATGATGTTCTGTCCGTCAAGAACGGTTTCGATTCCTTCCGGATCATCCATCTCTACCGGATGGGAATATCCTAAGGATAAGGTTAACTTCTTACCAGCCTTAGCTGCTCTGTAACCTACACCATTTACTTCAAGCTTCTTTTCAAAGCCTTCCGTAACACCAACCACCATGTTGTGAATCAGTGTTCTGGTAAGACCATGTAAAGATTTCATTTTCTTTAAATCATTCGGTCTGCTAACGGTGATCTCAGCACCTTCCACCTTGATTTCCATCTCTGAAGGAAGCACTCTCTCAAGTGTTCCCTTAGGACCTTTTACAGTCACTTTATTATTTTCTGCAACTTCTACATTTACGCCTGCAGGAATCGCGATTGGCATTCTTCCTATACGTGACATGCCCGTACCTCCTATATTTTACTATTCATTCATAGTTACCATTACTTACCAAACGTAAGCTAATACTTCTCCACCTACCTGAAGCTCTCTTGCTTTCTTATCGGTTACAACACCCTGGTTTGTAGAGATAATTGCAATACCTAAACCACCAAGGACTCTGGGAAGTTCATCCTTGCCTGCGTAAATACGAAGACCGGGCTTTGAAATTCTCTTTAATCCGCTGATGATCTTTTCATTTCTGTCTGTACCATACTTCAGAGTGCTGTCGGTATGG
>USDI01000138.1 GCA_900553305.1 uncultured Lachnospiraceae bacterium | reverse complement strand
GAATGGGTTGGCAAATCCGGAAATATTGATGTGATTGCACAGGATGAAACCGGAAAAACACTTGTGGCATACTGCAACTGGGAACGGTCTGTGATGCAGTATGAGGATTATGAGAAACTGCTTTCCAATATTGAAAAGGCAAAGCTTGGGGCAGATACGATCTACCTCTTTTCAATTCAACGGTTTGATGAAAAGCTGAGTCTGGAAGCAAAGATGAAAAAGAATCTGAAATTGATTAGTCTGGAAGACATGTAATGGGAAAGAATTTATTTATTGCAGAAAAACCGAGTGTTGCCCGTGAATTTGCGAAGGCTCTGCAGATTACCGGGAGCAACCGGGACGGATACATTGAATCAAACGATGCCATCGTAACCTGGTGTGTGGGGCATCTGGTGACGATGAGTTATCCGGAAGTTTATGATGAAAAATATAAGCGATGGTCGTTAAATACAATTCCGTTTATACCGACGGAATTTAAGTATGAGGTCATTGACAGTGTGAAGAAGCAGTTCCAGATCGTAAGCGGACTGCTGAACCGCGAAGACGTGGAAACGATCTATGTCTGTACCGACTCCGGACGGGAAGGAGAATACATCTACCGTCTGGTGGAGCGTCAGGCGAATGTCCATGACAAGACAAGAAGAAGAGTCTGGATTGATTCCCAGACCGAGGAAGAAATTCTGCGTGGAATCCGGGAGGCCAGGGATCTTTCCGAATATGATAATCTGTGCGCGGCTGCTTACTTGCGTGCTAAAGAAGATTATCTCATGGGAATTAATTTTTCAAGAGTGCTCACACTGAAATATGGAAATGCGGTCAAGGATTATCTGAAGCTTGACCGGGCAGTAGTAAGCGTCGGACGTGTGATGACCTGTGTACTTGGCATGGTGGTGAACCGGGAGAGGGAAATCCGTAATTTTGTGAAAACACCGTTTTACCGCGTAGTCGCATCGGTTCTTTTGGGAGAGCGCGGGATTGACTGCGAGTGGCGTGCTGTAGAAGGAACTCCCTATTTTGCTTCGCCTCTTTTATATAAGGAAAACGGCTTCAAGGAACGGGAACCTGCCGAAAAACTGATCCAATATCTGTTGGAAGATCCGCGGAAGGCCATTGTTCATTCCATAGAGAAGAAAAAGGAAAACAAGAATGCGCCGCTTCTTTATAATCTGGCAGAGCTGCAGAATGACTGTTCCAAATATTTTAAGATCAGTCCGGATGAAACGCTGCGGATTGCACAGGAGCTTTATGAAAAGAAGATGACAACCTACCCCAGAACAGATGCGAGAGTATTATCGACCGCCGTTTCAAAGGAGATCTATAAGAATATCAAGGGGCTGACGAATTTCCAGATGGTAAGTGCCCTGGCTTCCCGGGTATTGCAGGAAGGAACCTATAAGGGAATCGCAAAGACCAGATACGTGAATGACAAGCAGATTACCGATCACTATGCGATTATTCCGACCGGGCAGGGATTAAACAATTATAACCAGTTAAGCCCCACGGCACAGAAGGTTTATGAAATTGTGGTCCGTAGGTTTTTGAGTATTTTTTATCCACCTGCGGTATACCGCAAGGTGGCACTGTGCGTAGCGATCCGGGAAGAAAAGCTGTTTGCCAATTTCAAGGTGTTGGAATCCCCCGGATACCTTACCGTTACAGAATTTTCTTTCCGAAAGAAAAAGGAAAATGGCAAGGATACGACAGGAGATGTAGACGGTGAGGACAGCACCAATGCGGACAATGGAGAAGAACAGAGCCTTGATGTGGGACTGATGGAGGTTTTAAACCATCTGAAAAAGGGAATGGAGCTTCCGGTAAAGGATGCACAGATCAGGGAAGGCGAAACCTCACCGCCGAAGCGTTACAATTCCGGAACCATCATTCTGGCGATGGAAAATGCAGGTCAGTTGATTGAAGATGAAGAGCTCCGTGCGCAGATCAAGGGAAGCGGAATCGGAACCTCCGCCACACGTGCGGAAATTCTGAAAAAGCTGGTCAACATTAAATATCTTGCATTGAATAAGAAAACCCAGATCATCACGCCGACCTTGATGGGAGAGATGATCTATGAGGTGGTAAACCAGTCGATCCGCCCGCTTCTGGATCCCAAGCTTACCGCAAGCTGGGAGAAGGGTCTGACACTGGTTGCCGATGGCAATATTACAGAGCAGGAATATATGGATAAGCTCGATGACTTCGTAAGAAGACGGACGAATATCGTGAAACAGATGAACAATCAGGCCTCCTTAAACCGACAGTTTCAGGAAGCCGCTAAAAATTATCGAACCGGAGGGAAATAATTATGGAACAATTTACAATCAAGGAACTCTATACCTTAGAGGAAACGATCGCTGCAGATCTGTTTGAGGGTGCGGTTTATCCGTGGGAGTTACTGCCGAAGATCAGCGCTTTCATCGTAGAACTTGGAGAAAAGCTCCCGAAAGACCGCTATACCGAAGTGAAACAGCATGTCTGGGTAGCCAACAATGCCACAGTTGCACCGAGTGCCTTTATTAATGGACCTGCCATTATTGATGAGGAGGCAGAGGTCCGCCACTGTGCTTTTATCCGTGGAAATGCCATCGTCGGAAAGGGCGCTGTTGTAGGAAATTCAACCGAGCTTAAAAATGTCATTCTCTTTAATAAGGTACAGGTGCCGCATTACAATTATGTCGGTGACAGCATCTTAGGCTTCAAGGCCCATATGGGAGCCGGCTCCATTACCTCCAATGTAAAGAGCGACAAGACACTGGTTGTTGTGAAAAACGGGGATGAGAAAATCGAAACCGGATTAAAGAAGTTCGGTGCCATGCTCGGCGATCATGTGGAAGTCGGCTGCAATTCCGTACTGAATCCGGGAACCGTCATCGGACCGAATTCCAACATTTATCCGACCAGTTGTGTGCGCGGCTGCATTCCTGCCGGAAGTATCTACAAAAAGCAGGGAGAAATTGCGAAAAAGTACTAGATTTTTTTGGCATTCTATGCGAAAATATATAGCGGATTATTAAATATCTTTACATATTGAAAGGAGTTTTCACATGATTTATTCAAAAGAAGTTGAAGAAATGTGTACTGTTGCTCAGGGTGTTAACCATGGGTGTGCGCCCATCCCTGAAGAAGCAAAATGGGTTAAAGCCAAAGAAGTTAAAGACATATCCGGTCTTACACATGGTGTAGGCTGGTGTGCTCCTCAGCAGGGTGCCTGCAAGCTTACCTTAAATGTTAAGGAAGGCATCATTCAGGAAGCTCTCGTTGAGACCATCGGATGCTCCGGTATGACTCATTCCGCAGCTATGGCTGCTGAAATTCTTCCCGGCAGAACCATTCTTGAAGCATTAAATACAGACCTTGTATGTGATGCAATCAACACCGCTATGAGAGAATTATTCTTACAGATCGCTTACGGTAGAACCCAGAGTGCATTCTCTGAAGATGGTCTTCCGATCGGAGCAGGTCTTGAAGATTTAGGTAAGGGCTTAAGAAGCCAGGTTGGTACAATGTACGGAACCTTAAAGAAAGGACCTCGTTATCTGGAAATGGCAGAAGGATATGTAACCGGTATCGCACTGGATGCAGATAACCAGATCATTGGTTACAAGTTCGTAAGCCTTGGCAAGATGACCGACTTCATCAAGAAGGGTGATGACCCGACAACAGCTTATGAGAAGGCAAGCGGACAGTACGGACGTGTTGCAGACGCTGTTAAGATTATTGACCCCAGAACAGATGAAGAAGTGAAATAAGTAAAGAGGAGGATATTAGAATGGCTTTATTTGAATCATATGAAAGACGAATTGACAAAATCAATTCCGTATTAAATAGCTATGGAATCGCTTCTCTTGAAGAAGCAGAAAAGATTACAAAAGACGCAGGTCTTGATGTATACGCAATGGTTAAAGGCATTCAGCCGATTTGTTTTGAAAATGCATGCTGGGCTTACATTACCGGCGCAGCAATCGCAATCAAGAAGGGATGCAAGAAGGCTTCCGAAGCTGCAGCAGCAATCGGTGAAGGTCTTCAGGCATTCTGTATTCCGGGATCTGTTGCAGATACCCGTAAGGTAGGTTTAGGACATGGTAACTTAGGTAAGATGCTTCTGGAAGAAGATACCGAATGTTTCGCATTCCTTGCAGGACATGAATCCTTCGCAGCAGCAGAAGGTGCAATCGGTATTGCAGAGAAGGCTAACAAGGTTCGTCAGAAACCGTTACGTGTTATCTTAAATGGTCTTGGAAAAGACGCAGCACAGATCATTGCAAGAATTAATGGATTTACTTTCGTTGAGACCGAATACGATCCTTATACCAACACTGTTAAGGAAGTGTTCCGTAAGTCTTATTCCGAAGGACTTCGTGCTAAGGTTAACTGCTATGGCGCAAACGATGTCTGCGAAGGTGTAGCGATCATGCACAAGGAAGGCGTTGATGTTTCCATTACCGGTAACTCCACCAACCCGACCAGATTCCAGCATCCTGTAGCAGGTACTTACAAGAAGGAATGTATCGAACAGGGTAAGAAATACTTCTCCGTAGCATCCGGTGGTGGTACAGGCCGTACCCTTCATCCGGATAACATGGCTGCAGGTCCTGCTTCCTACGGTATGACCGATACCATGGGACGTATGCATTCTGATGCACAGTTCGCAGGTTCTTCTTCCGTTCCGGCTCACGTAGAAATGATGGGTCTGATCGGTGCAGGTAACAACCCGATGGTTGGTATGACTGTAGCAGTAGCTGTTTCCATCGAGGAAGCTGCTAAGGCTGGTAAGTTCTAAGTCATTTGCTGAAACGAACATAGAATAACAATGGGAGCAGTTTGCAGAATGATATTCTACAGACTGCTCCTTTTTACAGGATTCTTTTATAGGACGTTTGTACATTGTAATTTCTGCAATTACCCGTTATAATGAAAGTGTTATTCGAGAGAGGAGATAGAGGATGAACGAGAAAATTTATTGTACTTCCTGTGGCGCAGAGAACGAAGTCGGCGCACATTTCTGTGTAAGCTGTGGGACGAAACTGGAAACACCTGTCCAGAATCAGAATGCAGAACCTTTAACCGGTGATGTCGTATCCAATGATACACAAAGTACCTATACTTATACAACCCAGTCCACCCAGTCTGCCCAGACATATTATTCCGTTCCGGAAGAACCTAAGAAAGAAGGCGGCTATATTGGTGTAGCAATTGCCTCACTGGTTTGCGGTATTCTGTCTTTGCTTTGTTGTCCACTGGCGTGTTGCGGAAGTTGTTGTGGCGGCCTTAATGTATTGCTTGCGATCGCATCAATTGTGCTTGGTATTATTGCACTGGTGAAAGCCTTTGACGGAAAGGGCATGGCGATTGCCGGACTTGTTTGTGGCGGTATCGCATTAGTTTCAATGATTTTTGCACTGGCATTACCGGCATCCTTTACGAAAGGCCTGATGACTGGAATTCTTGGCGAAGAATATAACATTGGCGATATGGATGGGCTCGATAATCTTATGGATGATTTCGGAGTGTACTACAACTTTTGATGAAGAAGATAACAATAAGAAGAGCCGATGATTTGTTTTTTTATCTTGCTGCGGTAGTAACCATTCCCGGGATTCTGTTTGGAATCTGGTTTTCGCGGTGGGGATATCATTATACGGAAGAGCTTACGAGCTGTGCCTTCCGGTTAAGAACCGGACTTCCCTGTCCGGGCTGTGGAGGAACAAGGGCTTTTATCCTGTTTTTCCGCGGAGAGTTTTTCTTAAGCCTTTGTTATCATCCGGCGGTACTTGCACTTGCGGTCTGCTATCTGCATTTTATGGCATTGTATTTTTATCGGAGATTCGGACATGACAAAGCAACTTACCGCAAAGAGATACCGGTACAGATTTATGCCTATGTATTTACCGGTATTGTACTGATTCAGTGGTTTGTGAAGCTGTTTCTGATTTACTTAAAAGTAAAGGGATATTAAAAAATATTATATTATATAAAAGGAGAACAAGGATGAAAGTATGTAAGAATTGTGGAGCACAGAACAAGGATACTTCTTTATTCTGTGAAGGATGTGGAACCAGATTAGAAGAAGCTCCGGTAGTAGAAACACCTGTAGCGGAAGAAACGGCAGCACCGGTTATACCTCCTGTAACAGAGGCTCCGGCAACAGAAGCACCGGTACATGAGCCGCAGGTACAGCCTGCCTTTGAAGGACGCCCGGTAGACATCGGAACACCGGAAGGTGCATTTTCAGGACAGCCTGAGCAGGCCGAGCCAGCAGAATAATCCACAC
>USDI01000137.1 GCA_900553305.1 uncultured Lachnospiraceae bacterium | reverse complement strand
CGTAGGATTTTGGAGTGTTATGAAGCTGGATGCGAGAGCAGAAGATACAATAATTTATCTCATTAATATAGAAGCTCCGAAGAAGCTGGAGGGCGGAAAAACACTACCAAATAGCACGCAAGTAACGTCTAGTACATCTGGAGTTAGCGTAGAGGGATTGGAGTGGTATGAAGGAACAGATATGGCAACAGCAATTGCGGTGCCAGAGGGAAGTATAGCGAAATATAACACCCAATATATTATGAAGATTCGGATTCGAGCGGCAGATGGATATTCATATACGGATTATGATACCCATGGAAAAATGTTAACTGTAGAGGTAAATGGTGCTGAGAAAAATTGGGATTTTACTGGGAAAGAATGCAATGTTTATTGCTTTTTTCCGGCAACCGGTCCAGAAACAACACACACAATTAACTCGGTAGAGATAACGATTGATCCCCCAGTGGCGGGAAAAACATTGGCTGCTACGTGCAATGTCTTGACAGAGGGAGTTGTTGTAAAAAAAGTTGAATGGTGTGCAGGAATCAAGGATGTAACAGGACAAGTGGCGCATGAAGGAACAGTATATCAGCTGTACGATTTCTCCACCCTTTTCTCCAATGGAGAATGAGCCAGAAGTCAACTATGAGTTTGGATCTGTGCAAACAAAAGTAAATGGTGATACAACAGGATCCTTTTTTTATGATTCAAAATGTGTTTACCATCTATTTACAGCAACCGGTTCAGAACCTTCCAGTGGGGACTATAAGATTATAGAAGGTAATAACAGCAATTATGTGCCGGGAAGTAATAAACCGTTAAGTTTTCGCGGGGATGGAGATTGTGATAAATTTTTACGCGTTGAAGTAGATGGAAGTCCGGTTGCAACAACAGACTATACAGTAAGCAGCGGCTCAACGATTATTACTTTTGAACCGTATTATTTAGAAAATCTTAGTAATGGTAAGCATACCATAGTAATGTTTTGGAATATCAACGGAACAGAAAAGTATGCAGAAGGCTCCTTCTACATTGGAGAAAAGGGTGGAGAAATCGTACCGGGGAATACCGGTACCACGCAGCCTGCAAACGACTCAAACGATTCAGAATCAAAGCCCAGGCACATATGCAGCTTCGAATGGGTAATCACAGTAGACCCGACAACAGGAGGGGATGGCTTGGAAGAATACATGTGTACAGGCTGTGGAGCTGTGAGCCAATCCCATCCGATCGCAGCGAGTGTTGCAGTAATTAAGGACTTTTATGGAAATGTGAAAGAAGCACCGGAAAATGGAAATATTACCTATGACTCCGGCAAGCTTTACACCATCAGTGATTATCTTTTGAAGAAAATGGCAGAGCGTAACGATGTGTCCGTAACCGTTAAGTTTGAATACAAGAACAGGAAGTATCAGCTTATTTTCCCAGCAGGACTGGATTACAGTACCGTTCTGACTGACGAAGAAACCATGTATGGATACTTTGGCGCAGCTGCCAAGTTAGGACTTAAAGTAGCTGAGCAATAATCAGATAATAACCGGGTAATAATCAGATAATGACTGGGCAATAACTGGATAATAAGCGGATTATTATAAGGAAGAGAGAAAAGGGCAGCAGGAATTTTCATTGTGAGAAATTTCTTATTGCCCTTTTTCAATTAAAACAGAAAGATCCATTTTCACAGAATGCCGCACCAGGCATAAAGGATTGGACTCAGCTTAACATACCGCCTAACATGCCTCCGCCGGCACAGAGTGCAAGCACGGTCAGCGTGTGCATGGTGGACAGATCGCCCGGCGTTTTCATCACCATGGACAGAATCAACAGGATGATAAAGTAAATGCTTCCTGCAAGCAGTCCCCACAGGAACTTGCGGCTTCCTTCCCGTTTTCCGGTGATAAAACCGGCAAAGAAGGTGGTAATGACATAGATCGCGGTGATACAGACCGTAACGATTCCCTCCGAAAACCGCAGCCGGTACATGAGAAATGCCAGAAGCAGCAAAAGGATACCGGTTAAGATGGCACAGAACAGAAGGCATTTGAAGAAAAACAACAGTCTTTCATTTACCTGAAGCTTTGTTTTCATAATATTTCGTTTCCTTATGTGTGTTTTATGTAATATTTATATGTAGGTTCTTGACACAGAATACCCGTTATTGTATCATTTTTAGCAATAGACAGCCGAAAGGCATTAGAAAGAAGGAGTGATTTTAATTTTGGATACCGATGGTGTCATGCAACTTATTGCACTTATTATTTTAGTTTTGTTATCTGCGTTCTTTTCTTCTGCAGAAACGTCACTGACAACAGTGAACAGGGTAAGACTTAAAACGCTTGCCGAGGAAGGAAACAGGAGGGCGAAGACCGCACTGGAGGTTTTGGATAAATATGGAAAGATGCTCAGTGCAATTCTGATTGGCAATAATATTGTCAACCTGTCGGCCTCCGCACTGGCAACGACACTTGCGATTCATATTCATTTTACAGTCGGAATTGCGACGGCCATCCTGACGGTGGTGATTTTGATTTTTGGCGAGATCGTACCGAAGAACATGGCAATGATTAATTCAGAAAAGATGGCTTTGCTGTATGCTTCCATGATTTCCGGGCTGATGAAGCTTCTGACACCGCTTATATTCGTGATTGATTCCCTGGCAAAGGGCATTATGAAGCTGTTCCGGGTGGATGCTGATAAGAAGACCGCCATGACGGAGAACGAGCTTCGTACCTATGTAGAAGTCGGTCATGAGGATGGTGTTATTGAATCCGAAGAGCGCGAGATGATTTATAACGTGTTTGATTTCGGGGATGCCGTAGCCAAGGATGTCATGATTCCCAGAATCGATATGGTGACCGTGGATAAGGAAGCAACCTACGAAGAGGTTATGGAAGTGTTCAAGGACTGTATGTATACCAGAATCCCTGTTTTTGAAGAGGATAAGGATAATATTATCGGTCTGATCAATATTAAGGACTTTATTCTTGTCGAGGATAAAGCGAAGTTCAAGATCAGTGATATTCTGCGGCAGGCTTATTATACATATGAATTTAAAAAGACAGCAGATCTGCTTGTAGAGATGCGTCAGAAGTGCTTCAATGTGGCATTTGTACTGAATGAATATGGCGGTACAGCCGGTATGATTACTCTTGAAGATCTCCTGGAAGAGATCGTCGGCGAGATCCGTGATGAATACGATTCCGATGAGGAACAGCTGATCCAGAAGATGCAGGATCGTACCTACCTCGTAGAAGGCAGCATGAAGCTGAGTGATATTAATGATGAATTGGGAACCGACCTGAAATCCGAGGATTATGACTCGATCGGCGGACTGATTATCGAGCATCTTGACCGTGTGCCGGAGGACGGTGCACAGATTGTAACGGAGCAGGGAATCCGGCTGCAGGTACAGGGCGTGAGCCAGAACCGTATCCTGAAAGTGATTATGGAACTCCCTGAAAAGAAAGAACCGGAAGAGGACAACACGAAGGATTCGGAAAAAGGTTCAGAAAAAGAAAAATAAACACTTTCCCAAACATCACATTTATGTTATACTATCGAAGTGAACGTCACAATGACGATATCAGGCAAGGTTTTATACCAGGATATAAAGGAGATATAGGATTATGAAGAGAATTAAGACTTTAGTAACCAGAGATTTAAAGGAATCCATGAAGAAGGGCGGATGTGGCGAGTGCCAGACCTCCTGCCAGTCTGCATGCAAGACTTCCTGTACCGTAGGAAATCAGACCTGTGAAAAGGCAAAATAAGTATCGAATATAAGTAAGTGAACATAAGCAGCGGCTTACGTCGCTGCTTATTATTTCGAAGAAAATTAAAGGATATAAAAAAGTGATACATCAGTATATTAATAATGGATATAACATCGTTCTGGATGTGAACAGCGGCTCGGTGCATGTGGTCGATCCCTTAAGCTATGAGCTGATCGCATTGGCGGACAAGCGCCTTGAGGAAGGAAAGTCCGAAGAGGAGATTCGTGCAGAAGCCAAGGAGCAGTTTAGGGGTCAGTATTCCGAAGAGGATATTACCGAAGCACTTGGAGAGATCTGGGAGTTAAAGGAACTCGGACAACTGTTTGCACCGGACATTTATGAAAATTATATTTTTGACTTTAAAAAGCGTCAGACAGTCGTGAAAGCACTCTGCCTTCATATTGCACATGACTGTAACCTCGCCTGCCGTTACTGCTTTGCAGAAGAAGGCGAATATCATGGAAGACGGGCACTGATGAGCTTCGAGGTCGGAAAGAAAGCACTGGATTTCCTCGTTGCCAATTCCGGTAACCGTGTGAATCTGGAGGTGGACTTCTTCGGCGGGGAACCGCTCATGAACTGGCAGGTGGTTAAGGATCTTGTCGAGTACGGAAGAAGCCTTGAGGAGCCGAACAATAAGAAGTTCCGTTTTACCCTGACAACCAACGGGGTACTGTTAAACGATGACATTCTCGAATTTGTCAATAAGGAAATGTCCAACGTGGTTCTGAGCATTGACGGACGTAAGGAGGTCAATGATAAGATGCGGCCGTTCCGTAAGGGACAGGGCAGCTACGATCTCATCGTTCCGAAGTTTCAGAAGGTTGCAGAGAGCCGTGACCAGATGAATTATTATGTGAGAGGTACGTTCACCCGCAACAATCTGGACTTTTCAAAGGATGTGAAGCATCTGGCAGATCTTGGCTTTGAGCAGATTTCCGTAGAACCGGTGGTTGCTGAGAGTACCGAACCCTATGCGTTGCAGGAGGAGGATCTTCCGACATTGCTTGACCAGTATGATAAGCTGGCGGTAGACCTTTTGAAGCGTCATAAGGAAGGAAAAGGGGTAAATTTCTTCCACTTTATGATTGATCTGCAGGGAGGTCCCTGTGTGGCAAAGAGATTATCCGGCTGCGGATCAGGTACGGAATACCTTGCGGTAACACCGTGGGGAGATCTGTATCCGTGTCACCAGTTTGTAGGTAAGGAAGAATTCCTGATGGGAAATGTGGATGACGGAATCGTCCGCACGGACATCCGGGATGAATTCAAGACCTGCAATGTTTATGCGAAAGAAAAATGCCGCAATTGTTTTGCTAAATTTTATTGCAGCGGCGGTTGTGCTGCAAATTCCTATAATTTCCATGGTAAGATCAACGATACCTATGATCTTGGCTGCGAATTGCAAAAAAAGCGTATTGAATGCGCAATTATGATAAAAGCCGCATTAGCGGAGGAGGAAGAGTAAAATGAAAAAGAACAAAGCGATCATTTTGCTGCTGGTATTTGTATTATTACTGGCAGGACTTGGTTACACCGCGACAGTCGGACTTGGCGTAGATGGTTCCGGATCTGCGGGAAGCATCAATCTTGGTCTTGATCTGGAAGGTGGTGTAAGTATTACTTATCAGGTTGTCGGGGATGAAAAGCCCAGCAGCGAGGATATGAGCGATACCATTTACAAGCTGCAGCAGCGTGTCGATGGCTATAGCACAGAATCTGTGGTATATCAGGAAGGTGATGACCGGATCAATATTGAAATTCCCGGTGTTTCCGATGCCAATGCGATTCTGGAGGAACTCGGAAAGCCCGGTTCCCTGTACTTTATCCGCCAGACCGATTCCGATGGCAACCTGAATTACCAGTACACCGGAACGGATGCAGACGGACAGCCGGTTTATACATTGACGAAGACGATTGACGAACTTCAGGCAGACGGTTCCATCGTATTAACCGGTACTGATGTTAAGAATGCAGAACGCAGATCTTATCAGAACCAGATGAAGAACTATGAATTCGTAGTCAGTCTCACCATGACAACCGAAGGTGTACAGAAGTTTGCGGATGCAACTACCAATGCGTACCAGAATGGTGAGAGCATTGCGATCTACTATGATGGCAAGATCATCAGCGCACCGAATGTCAATGAGCCGATCCTCGGAGGAGAAGCGCAGATTACCGGTAACTTTACCAGTGATGAAGCAGAACAGCTTGCTTCTACCATCCGTATCGGTGGCCTGAAGCTGGAACTTGAAGAACTCCATTCCAAGATTGTAGGTGCACAGCTTGGTGAGGAAGCCATTTCCACAAGTATTAAAGCTGCAATCATCGGTTTCATCGTTATCGTACTTTTCATGATCCTTGTTTATCGCATCGCAGGTTTTGCAGCCAGCCTTGCACTTGGACTGTATGTAGAACTGATTGTCATCCTTCTGGATGCATTTGATATTACATTGACCTTACCCGGTATTGCCGGTATTATCCTTTCCATTGGTATGGCGGTCGTCTTAGAGGTGAAGTTTACGGCCT